>NZ_KV809629.1:73817-105692 GCF_001812625.1 Streptococcus sp. HMSC064H09 | reverse complement strand
GATTGGAGATTTGGCAGTTTTTCTCAACGATTGATGTCTTAGCTACCGTGACTCTCCTACACACTTTACACTGGAAGCGACGTTTCTTCAGACGTAGTAGTGTTGGAGTTCCAGCTTGTTCAAGAAGAGGGATTTTAGAAGGCTTTTGAAAGTCGTACTTGATCATCTTTCCATGGCAATGAGGACATGATGGTGCAGGGTAATCAAGTTTTGCATGAATCTCGATATGAGTGTTAGTTTCAAAAACAAGTGAAATAATGATGTTAGGGTCTTTAATTCCAATTAATTCTGTGGTATTCTTAATAAGTCTCATGAGTTCTTCCTAATGATGGTTTGGTCGCTTTTCATTATAGTTCTTATGGGACTTTTTGTTTACACTCAAAAAGCTCCATAATCTCTACAGTGGTTTTACCCACTACAGAAATTATAGAGCCATAATCTTAAACAGCTAATTCAGTCGAATTAGCTGTTTTTTTCTTTTTTAATACGAAAAAAGCCTCCTACTGGAGACTTTTATTTAACTAATGTTAGATTAGTTTTTTGAAGCTTCTTGGAATTCAGGGTTTTTCCATGCTTCATCAATGATAGCTTGCAATTCGTCAGCAGAAGCTTTCATTTTTTGTTGTTCAGCATCGTTCAATGGGATGTTAACTGGACGTACGATACCGTGTGCACCTACGATAGCAGGTTGACCGATAAAGACGTTGCTTACACCATATTGACCTTCTTGGAATACAGACAATGGAAGTACTGCATTTTCATCGTCAAGAATAGCTTTAGTGATACGAGCAAGGGCAACGGCGATACCATAGTAAGTAGCACCTTTTTTGTTGATGATTGTGTAAGCGGCATCACGAACACCTTCGAACAATTCAACCAATTCAGATTCTTGAACGTTTTGAGTGTCTTTAAGGAATTCTTCAAGGTTTACACCGGCGATGTTAGCGTGTGACCAAACGGCAAATTCTGAGTCACCGTGTTCACCCATGATGTAGGCGTGAACTGAACGAGCATCAACGCCAAGTTTTTCAGCAAGTGCTTGACGGAAACGAGCTGAGTCAAGTGAAGTACCTGAACCGATAACGCGTTCTTTAGGGAATCCTGAGAATTTCCATGTTGAGTAAGTCAATACGTCAACTGGGTTAGCTGCTACAAGGAAGATTCCATTGAAGCCTGATTCAACAACTTGAGTAACGATAGATTTGTTGATAGCAAGGTTTTTACCAACAAGATCAAGACGAGTTTCACCTGGTTTTTGTGGAGCACCAGCAGTGATAACTACAAGGTCAGCATCCGCACAGTCTTCGTATTTAGCTGCGTAGATTTTTTTAGGTGAAGTGAAAGCAAGCGCGTGGCTTAGGTCAAGCGCATCACCAACAGCTTTTTCGAACAATTGTGGAATTTCGATGATACCAAGTTCTTGAGCGATACCTTGGTTTACAAGTGCGAAAGCGTAAGATGAACCTACGGCACCGTCACCAACGAGGATGACTTTTTTGTGTTGTTTAGTTGCAGTCATGGGTCTAAACATCTCCTTATTTTTTAATTGGGTTACCCCGTACACTGCTTATTCTACCACTTTAAGTGATGGATGTCACGAAATAATAAGGAAATAATAGATGAAAGCGTTTACACAACTGAAAAGTAAAGCGTTTTATGGTATAATATTATAGAAATTTTCTATACTCTTTTATTAGAGTTTGGAATGATTTGAATGAAAGAAAAGAGGCATTTTTAGAGTGCAAGATAATAATTTAATTGACGTTAATTTGACGTCTGAGATGAAGACGAGCTTTATCGATTATGCCATGAGTGTTATCGTGTCTCGTGCTCTCCCAGATGTTCGTGACGGTTTAAAACCTGTACAACGTCGTATTCTATATGGAATGAATGAGCTTGGGGTGACACCTGATAAGCCACATAAAAAATCTGCCCGTATTACCGGGGATGTCATGGGTAAATATCACCCACACGGAGACTCATCTATCTATGAAGCCATGGTTCGTATGGCGCAATGGTGGAGCTACCGTTACATGTTGGTTGACGGTCACGGGAACTTTGGTTCTATGGATGGTGATGGGGCTGCCGCTCAGCGTTATACTGAGGCGCGTATGTCTAAAATCGCCTTGGAAATGCTTCGTGATCTCAATAAGAATACAGTTGATTTTCAAGATAACTATGATGGCTCAGAACATGAGCCAATCGTTCTTCCGTCACGTATTCCAAACCTTCTTGTCAATGGTGCGACAGGGATTGCCGTTGGTATGGCGACTAACATCCCACCACACAATTTGGCTGAAACGATTGATGCTGTCAAATTGATGATGGATAATCCTGAAGTCACAACACGTGAACTGATGGAAGTTCTTCCTGGTCCAGACTTTCCAACTGGTGGCTTGGTCATGGGGAAATCTGGTATTCACCGTGCATATGAAACTGGTAAGGGTTCTATTGTTCTTCGTTCGCGTACTGAAATTGAAACAACTAAATCAGGTCGTGAGCGTATTGTTGTCACTGAGTTTCCTTACATGGTCAATAAGACCAAGGTCCATGAACATATCGTTCGTTTAGCTCAAGAAAAACGTATTGAGGGGATCACAGCAGTCCGTGACGAGTCTTCTCGTGAAGGCGTACGTTTTGTCATCGAAGTGCGTCGTGATGCTTCTGCTAATGTTATCTTGAACAATTTGTTCAAATTAACGCAACTTCAGACTAACTTTAGCTTCAACATGTTGGCCATTGAAAAGGGTGTACCTAAAATCCTTTCTTTGCGTCAAATCTTGGCTGACTATATTGCTCACCAACAAGAAGTTGTGGTTCGTCGTACACAGTTTGACAAGGATAAGGCTGAGGCACGTGCCCACATTTTAGAAGGTTTGTTGATTGCCCTTGATCATTTGGATGAAGTGATTACGATTATCCGTAACAGTCAAACTGATGCTGAGGCTCAAGCTGAGTTGATGGCTCGCTTCGAACTCACGGAACGTCAAAGTCAAGCTATTCTTGATATGCGTTTGCGTCGTTTGACAGGTTTGGAACGTGATAAGATTCAAAATGAGTACAATGATCTCTTGGCTCTGATTGCTGATTTAGCTGATATTTTGGCAAAACCAGAGCGTGTCATTGCTATCATCAAGGAAGAGTTGGATGAAAGTAAGCGTAAATTCGCAGACGCCCGTCGTACAGAGCTGATGGTCGGCGAAGTTGTCTCACTTGAAGATGAAGACCTAATCGAAGAAGAAGATGTTGTTATCACTCTTTCTAACAAGGGATATATCAAACGCTTGGCTCAAGACGAATTCCGTTCTCAGAAACGTGGAGGTCGTGGAGTTCAAGGGACAGGTGTTAACGATGATGACTTTGTTCGTGATATTGTCTCAACAAGCACTCATGATCATCTTTACTTCATGACTAATAAGGGGCGTGTATACCGTCTTAAGGGGTATGAAATCCCAGAATACGGTCGCACAGCCAAAGGTTTACCTATCGTTAATCTCTTGAAGTTGGACGAAGGTGAGACCATTCAAACAGTCATTAATGCCAAGAGTGAAGAAGCTTCTGAAAATAATCACCTAGTCTTTGTAACTCGTCAAGGTTTGGTTAAACGAACTAAGGAAGCCGAGTTCAAAAACATTCGCCAAAATGGTTTGATTGCCTTAAAACTTAGAGAAGGTGACGAGCTAATCAACGTCTTCTTGACTACTGGTAATGAAGAAATTGTCATTGGTACTAAATTTGGTTACAGTGTTCGCTTCAAAGAGGACACTATTCGAAGCATGAGTCGTATGGCTGCTGGTGTTAAAGGGGTAACTCTTCGTGATGGTGACCAAGTTGTTGGTGCAGCTGCCATTACAGAAAACCAAGAAGTCTTGATTATCACTGAAAAAGGTTACGGTAAGCGTACCTCAGCTACTGAATACCCAACGAAGGGTCGTGGTGGTAAAGGTATCAAGACTGCCAATATCACAGAGAAGAATGGTAACCTAGCAGGTATTGTAACAGTGTCTGGTGATGAGGATATCATGGTCATCACCGATACAGGTGTTATCATACGTACTGCCGTTGCTAATATTTCACAAACTGGTCGTGCCACTCAAGGGGTTAAGGTCATGCGTTTGGATGACTCTGCTCGTATTGTAACCTTTGCTTTAGTTGAGCCAGAAGAAGTTGAACAAGCTTCCGAAAATCAAGAAAGTGGTGACAACTAATGAGCAAAGATAAGAAAAATAACGTAACAAAAAAACGTCGTAAGTGGCTTGATATTCTTCGCTGGGTGTTGATTGTTGTTCTCTTGGTTGTTGGTTTAGCCTTGATTTTCAATAAGTCTATTCGAAACACAGTGATTGCTTGGAATACAAATAAGTATCAAGTGAGCAAGGTTTCTAAAAAAACTATTGAGAAAAACAAGGAAGCTAAGACTAGCTTTGACTTTGATACCGTTAAATCAATTAGTACAGAGTCTGTCTTGCAGGCACAGATGGATGCTCAAGAGCTTCCTGTCGTTGGTGGTATTGCTATTCCAGAGGTAGGTATCAATCTCCCTATTTTCAAAGGACTTGGCAATACAGAGTTGACTTACGGTGCAGGAACGATGAAAGAAGATCAAGTCATGGGTGGTGAAAACAACTACTCATTGGCTAGTCACCATATTTTCGGTATCGCTGGGGCTTCTGACATGCTCTTCTCACCATTAGATAGGGCTAAAGAAGGCATGAAGATCTACCTTACGGATAAAAATAAGGTCTACACCTATGTTATCAGTGAGGTAAAAATTGTCCAACCAACTGAAGTAGCAGTGATTGATGATACTCCTGGCAAGTCTGAAGTTACCCTTGTAACTTGTACGGATGCCGAAGCAACTCAGCGTACAATCGTCAAAGGTGAATTGAAATCACAGGTAGATTTTGACAAGGCAAGTTCAGATATTATTGAAGCGTTTAATAAGTCATACAATCAATTTCAAAATTAAGAAAGGGCCTTCGGGCCTTTTTCAATGGAGGAAAATATGTTTTTAAATACAGTGCACCATGTTGCTATTATTGTTTCTGATTATGACTTGTCTCGAGATTTTTATGTCAATAAACTTGGTTTTGAGATTATTCGGGAAAATCACCGTCCGGAACGTCATGATTATAAGTTAGACCTACGCTGTGGAGGTATAGAACTTGAAATCTTCGGCAATAAGACCAGTGATCCGAACTATGTGGAGCCCCCAAAACGTCCGTCTTATCCTGAGGCATGTGGCTTACGTCATTTAGCTTTCAGAGTGACTAATATTGAAGAGGTCGTCAAAGAGTTAGAACAAAAGGGTATCTCCTGCCAACCTATTCGCAAGGACACTTTTACCGGTGAAAAGATGACTTTCTTTGCTGATCCAGATGGTCTTCCCTTGGAGTTGCACGAGTAGTTTTTTTGACCTTAATTTTTTAAGTCATGGTATAATAGGTGAACGGCTGAGCCTAGAGTCAGTCGTCCTTTAGGAGATTATGGAATACTATTCTATTTTCGAAAGGAAACACACATGAAATTGAAAAAACTTCTTGTTACTGGGATGGCTATATTGGCTTCAGTAACAGCCTTTACTTCGGTTGCTCAAGCAGCAACATCTTCACAAGTCCAAAAGGTTATTGATGAATCTTATGTTCAACCAGACTATGTGATGGGATATTCGTTGTCGGAAGAGCAACGAAATGAAACCTTGAATTTATTAGGGTATGATAGTAGTAAGGATACTAATGTCAAGACCTTGACGACATCTGCTTACGCTAATATCATGAATGTGGCTGACGATTCTAGTCTTCAGCTATATTCTTCGGTTAAGATTGCTAAGCTGGGTGCTAAGGAAACCTTGAGTGTAGAGATTGTGACACCGCAAAATATCACGAAAATCACTCCAGATATGTACCGTAATGCTGCCACGACACTTGGTATTGAACATGCTAAGATTACGGTAGCAGCACCAATTGCAGTTACAGGAGAAAGTGCCTTGGCTGGTATTTACTATTCCCTTGAGCAAAATGGGGCTAAAGTTTCAGATGAAAGCAAAGAGCTTGCGCAAGAGGAACTCAAAACCCTTTCTCAAATTAATGAGGAAAATTCAGGCAAGAGTGACTATGATGCGGACAAGCTTAATGTAGCTATGACTGATATTAAGTCAGCAGTTGCTGATAAAGGGGATAAGTTGACTGAAGACCAAGCTAAAACGATTGTTCAGCAAACAATTAATAATTACAACTTGAATCTTTCTGATACGCAAATTAACCTTCTGGTGAATTTTGCTATGAATTTATCTAAGTCTTCAATCATTGATAGTGCTAGCTTTAAGTCAACCTTGAGTTCACTTAAAGATTCTATCGTTTCGAAAGCTGGTAATACTTTCTCTGGAATCAACCTAAACTTTAATGCCAACAAAGCGGTTGAGAACAGCAAAAATATTTTTGCACAAATCTGGCAAGCTATCGTAGATTTCTTTACAGGACTTTCTAAATAGTAAAAGAGCTATCCATTTGGATGGCTTTTTTCTATTTTTCAGAAAATATGTGAAATTCTATTGAAATTATTCCAACAATTGTGTAAAAGGTAAACATCAATTCAGATTATTCAGAAAATTTATTTTAGGAGATTCTCTTATGTCAGAAACAAGTATATCTAGTCAGTCTACCTGGCGTAGTAAAATAAAAGCAATGGGACCTGGTATCCTAATGGCTTCAGCGGCCGTAGGTGGTTCCCACATCGTTTCATCAACTCAAGCGGGTGGTTCTTATGGATGGGCCTTGCTAGGCTTGGTTATTCTAGCTAACCTCTTTAAATACCCATTCTTCCGTTTTGGTGCTGAGTATACCGCAGATACGGGTAAAACCCTTGTTGAAGGTTATGCTGAGAAAGGTAAGTTCTATCTTTGGGTATTCTTCATTTTGAATGTCTTTTCAGCCTTGGTTAATACTGCAGGTGTTTCTATTCTTTGTTCAGCTATCATTGCTAGTGCCTTTCCAATGCTTGGTTTGAGTATTACAACATGGTCAATCATTTTGGTTGCAATCATTTGGGGTATGTTACTCTTTGGTGGTTACAAACTTCTTGATGGCATGGCTAAATGGATCATGTCAGCCTTGACTATCGCAACAGTAGCAGCAGTTATTATTGCAGCAATCAAACACCCAGAGTAAAGTGCTGACTTCGTTGAAAAAACACCATGGCAGTTAGCAGCCCTTCCATTTATCGTTTCACTTCTTGGATGGATGCCAGCTCCAATTGAAATTTCAGCCATTAACTCACTTTGGTCAGCTGAGAAAAAGAAAACTGTTGACTTTAACACTGACGATGCCCTCTTTGACTTTAACGTTGGTTTCATCGGAACAGCTATTCTTGCAGTATTCTTTGTAGCACTCGGTGCTCTTATCCAGTATCCAACTGGTAAACCAGTAGAAGCAGCATCAGCTAAGTATATTGCTCAGTTTGTTGGTATGTATGCCTCAGTGCTTGGTGAGTGGTCACGCTATTTGATTACCTTTATCGCTTTCTTATGTATCTTTGGTACTGTGATTACTGTTATCGATGGTTATTCACGTGTTAACGAAATTTCTCTTCGTCTTTTGTTTAACCAAAAGGAAAAAAATCAAACACCATTGAATGTTTGGATGACATTGACAGCTATTCTTGGTCTCATCATTATTTTCTTCTTCCAAGGTCAAGTAGCAACAATGCTTCGTTTTGCCATGATTGGTTCATTCCTTACAACACCTTTCTTTGCGCTTTTGAATTATGTACTTGTTACAAAAGCAAAGAGAGACCTTCCAACTTGGTTGAAAGGACTTGCTATTGCAGGTTTGATTTTCTTATTCGGATTTGCCCTCTTCTTTATCTGGGCTTTGGCTATTGGTAAAGCAGGTTAATAGGATTAAACGGTTTCCATATGGAAGCTGTTTTTTTATTTTAAAGGAGCGGGGGAGGAGAGATTATAGCCAAGAGAATACAAAAAAACCATTCCAATTGGAATGGCTTAACAACAAGATGTTGCTTATTTGAGACCGTATTTTTTGTTGAAACGATCCACGCGTCCGTCTGCTTGAGTGAATTTTTGACGGCCAGTGTAGAATGGGTGTGAATCTGATGAAATTTCTACACGGATAAGTGGATAAGTTTCACCTTCGAATTCAACTGTTTCGTTTGAGTGTTTAGTTGAACCGCTAAGGAATTGGTAACCAGTAGTTGTGTCCATGAATACTACTTGACGGTAATCTGGATGGATATCTTTTTTCATGTTAAAATATTTCCTTTCTGCCATGGTACTTTCCGCACCATAGTTTTTTAACTATTTTAGTTTATCAAAAGGTGGTCTTCTTGACAAGTCTTTTTTACTATTTTTTAGGAAATTCGCATTTTGTAAATGCCACTTGTCTGAAAGCATCGATTATCTTTATCAACGATGATAGCTTCAAGATTTGGTTGTGAACTAACTTCCTGGAAAATGCGTTCTAGACTTGAGCCAAATAAACGTGTCGTCCAAATTTCACCATCGACTGAGAGGGATGAAATGATGGTAAGACTAGCTAGATCACTAGAGACAGGGTAGCCAGTTTGACTATCGAAAATATGATGATAGGTTTTGCCATTTATTTCAAAAGTGCGTTCATAGATTCCTGAAGTGACAATAGATTGGTCTCTTATAGCAAGCACCATAAGATTTGTGTTTCTAGTCTCCTTGGGATTTTGAATACCAATCCGCCATTTTTTATCAGGATTATGGAGAGCTGGTCCAAAGGTTAGAACATTACCTCCAAGATTGATTAGGGCACTGGTCACTTTTTCCGCTTTAAGAAAATCTGCAATACGATCTGCAATATATCCCTTTGCCAGGGCACCAAGATCAATTTTCATCCCTTTTTCTTTGAGAAAAACGCTTTGATTTTCCTCGGATAGAACAATGGCATTGGGATTGATAATTTGCAGGAGCGGACGAATTTCTTCAGGCAGAGGCAACTTGGCATCTGAAAAACCAATGCGCCAAGTCTGAATGAGAGGTCCAATGGCAATGTTAAGGTGACTTCCAGGTTGGCAGCTATGCCATTTTCCAAGAGCAATAAGTTCAAAAAGCTCTGGGTGAACCGTCACCGAATGTAAGCCTGCTGCCTTGTTAATTTTCATGAGTTCGGAACTGTCGTCATTGGCTGAGAAGCGCTTATTGTAGGTATGTAGAAGTGCTTCAACTTGGTCTAGCAGGGGTTCTGGTTCTTTATGATAGATAGAGACGTCAATCACAGTTCCCATGAGACGTACACGACGATTAGTGAGTTGCATGGGCAACTGTATCCTTGATTTCTTGATAGATTTGTTCGTTTTCTTCTAAGCTGTAGGAATTGGCCCCACTAGCTAGTGGGTGGCCGCCACCATCATGGCGTTTGGCAATCTCGTTGATGACAATGCTTTTACTACGTAGACGGACACGGTAATGTCCTTCAGGCTGCTCTACGAAAATAGCCCAAGATTCGACACAATCAATACGGCCTGGAGTTCCAACAATGGCAGAACTTTCAGCATCAGTGACATTGAATTCATCCAAAATCTTTCGTGTCAAGACAACTCGAGCTGCACCATTTTCATCTACTTCTAGATTATCGAAAACATAACCTTGTAGTTTAGCAATTTTGAAAGGAAAACTGTCCATACGACGAGCCATTGCTGCAAAATCAAAGTCGTATTCACGAAGTTTAGCCGCGATTTGAAGTGTTTTAGGAGTAGTAGATGGAAAGAGGAAGCGACCTGTATCGCCAACAATACCATTGTAGAGAACACGAGCAGCAGCATCTGACAAGGAAAGACCAAGGCTGAGGGCCCAGTCTGTCACAATTTCGCTAGCACTTGAAGCAGTCGTATCAACAAGTAGAAGGTCACCGTAGGCATCATCGTTAGGATGATGGTCAATTTTGATAATGAAGTCACCTTTATCATAACGATCGTCGTCGATACGAGGGGTGTTGGCAGTATCGGTAACAATAACAAGTGCCCCTTCATAGTCTTGATCAGCTACCTCGTCCATCTCAGCAATCCAAGATAAGGTGGGTTCATTGACACCTGTCGCAAGAACCTTTTTATCTGGAAAGTTTGTTTTTAAAATTTCCTTCAGTCCTACCTGACTACCGATGGCATCAGGGTCAGGTCTTTGGTGGCGGTGAATAATAATAGTGTCGTAGGCTTTGATTTTTTCTAAAATAGCTTGAAATACAGTCATGAATGTCTCCTTGTGATTTTGCTTCTATTATATCATGAAACAATAGAAAAACGGTTAGCCTAGGCAAACCGTTATAAAAATTAGATCTCTTTATAGTCGACTTCAAGTCCTCGTTTAACTGCTGGACGGTCGGCAATTTTTTCAGTCCAAGCTTGAAGATGCTTGTATTCTTTAACATCAAGGAAAATACCAGCCTTATCCCAAATCTTATCTTGAGCAAGACGGCCATACCAAGACCAGATAGCGATATCAGCGATAGTATATTCATCGCCAGCAATATAAGGTTTGGTTGCTAATTCTTTATCAAGCAAATCAAGTTGGCGTTTGGCTTCCATGGCAAAACGGTTGATGGCATATTCGATTTTTTCAGGTGCATAGTGGAAGAAGTGACCAAAGCCACCACCTAGAAAAGGAGCAGCACCTGTTTGCCAAAAGAGCCAGTTGAGAACTTCCGTACGTTTTGCGTGATCAGTTGGAATGAGTTTGCCGAATTTTTCAGCCAAGTAAAGGAGGATGTTAGCTGATTCGAAGACACGAACCGGTTGGTCCTCAGAGTAATCCATCATTGCTGGAATCTTTGAGTTTGGATTGATTGAAACAAAGTCTGAGCCGAATTGGTCACCATCTCCAATCTTAATACGATAAGCGTCATAACCTGCTTGAGTCACACCAAGTTCTTTCAATTCTTCCAGCATGATAGTTGCCTTGATACCATTTGGTGTCGGAAGAGTATAGAGTTGGAAAGGTTGGTCACCTTTAGGTAATGTTTGTTCAAAACGTGCACCAGCTGTAGGTTGATTGAGGCCACCCCAGGCACCTCCCATAGAGGTTGGGTTTTCCCAAACTTCTGGTAAAATATAGTCAGACATAAAGTTTCTCCTTGTATTCTTGATAGTTACATCCTAACAAAATGCTAATGGCATTTCAAGAATCTACTACGTCCTATTAGGCGTGACACCTTGACTTTTTCTATAAGAATGATAAGATAGTAAAAATTAATTTTTATCTGATAAAAACATATTGTTTAGAGAGGAAGAAAGAATGACTGCTATTGATTTTCATAAGTTGGCTAAAACAGAACTACACTGCCATTTGGATGGTTCTCTATCATTGGAAACTATTCGTCACCTAGCTGACTTGGCACAGATTGAGTTACCTGAGGACGATGCAGAGCTCAAACACCATGTGACAGCACCAGCTACCTGTGAGAGTCTCCTAGATTATCTTGAGGCTTTTGATTATATTCGTCCTTTGCTTCAAACAAAGGAAGCTTTGACTATTGCGGCTTATGATGTCGCTAAACAGGCTGCTCTTGAAAATGTTATCTATATTGAAGTGCGTTTTGCTCCAGAATTGTCAATGGATAAGGGATTGACTGTCGCTGAAACCATTGATGCTGTTTGTCAAGGCTTACGTCAAGCTCAAGAAGAATTTGGTATTGTAGCCAAGGCCCTAGTTTGTGGCATGCGCCAATCAGATCAAGAATTAACGGCTCGTATTCTTGATGAAGCAAATGATGTTGGCAATAGTGGCTTTGTTGGTTTTGATTTTGCCGGAGATGAGCATCAATATGGACCTAAAGCGATTAAACCTTTGATTGAACAAGTCCAAAGTTACAACCGTCCGATGACTTTCCATGCTGGAGAGTGTGGTTGCCCAGCCTTTTTGGCTGAGTCGATTGCCATGGGAATTAAGCGTAATGGTCATGCAACGATCTTGGCTCAGGAGCCTAAGCTTTTGGAAGAGTTTGTCAAAAATGGTGTCACAGGAGAGTTATGTTTAACAAGTAATCTCCAGACCAAGGCTGCTGTTACAGTTGCTGATTTTCCTTATCTAAAAATGAAAGCGGCAGGGGCTAATATTACTATTAATACGGACAATCGGACTGTTTCTGATACAAACCTGACCAAAGAGTACGAACTCTATCACAAGCATTTTGATAGCTCAGTTCAAGACTTCTATGCTCATAATAAGACAGCAATCGAAGCTTCATTTGCTAGTGATGAGGAGAAAGAAGAACTCCTTGAAAAATTGGCTAAAGCCTATTCATAAGAAGTAAATAGACTGGTAAAACTTTATAAAGGTGATAAAATTGAGCCATTTGGAACATCAGTCAAACCTATCATAAAAATAGGGGAGAGAGGCGAACTTTTTTCAAAAATTGTTCAGTCTCCCTCCCTTTTACGCTTGGAATTATGATAAAATAAGTACAATACATATTTTAGAGGAGACTGGTTTGGCACAACTTTATTTTCGCTACGGCACCATGAATTCTGGGAAATCCATTGAGATTCTTAAGGTTGCCTATAATTACGAAGAACAAGGAAAACCAGTAGTATTGTTGACCAGTCGTTTGGATAATCGAGATGGGGTCGGCTATATCTCTAGTCGTATTGGCATGAAACGGAAGGCCTATCCTATTGGTGATGATACGGATATTTTTGGTTACATTGCTAATATGGATCCACGACCTTACTGTGTTTTAGTTGATGAGGCTCAGTTTTTGACCCGTGCGAATGTCTATGATTTGGCACGAATTGTTGATGAGTTAGATATCCCAGTGATGGCTTTTGGTCTCAAAAATGATTTTCAGAACAATCTCTTTGAAGGTTCTAAATATCTCTTGCTTTTGTCTGATAAGATTGATGAGATTAAGACCATTTGTCATTATTGCTCGAGAAAAGCAACCATGGTCCTTCGTATGGAGGATGGGAAGCCAGTTTATGAGGGAGCACAAGTTCAAATTGGAGGACACGAGAGTTATATCTCCGTTTGCCGAAAGCACTGGTTTAATCCACCTCAAGAAAACATAATCCCTTTGAATAAGGCCTAAAAACGACTATTAGTTATATAAGGAGTAAAGATAACAAATGAACATTTATGATCAGTTACAAGCGGTTGAAGACCGTTATGAGGAATTGGGTGAATTGCTTAGTGACCCTGAAGTCGTTTCAGACACTAAACGCTTCATGGAGTTGTCACGTGAAGAGGCAAATACTCGTGAAACGGTGACAGCTTACCGTGAGTACAAGCAAGTTATTCAAAGTATCTCAGATGCTGAAGAGATGATTAAGGAAGCAAGCGGTGACCCTGATTTGGAAGAAATGGCTAAGGAAGAACTCAAAGAATCCAAAGCCGCTAAAGAAGAGTATGAAGAACGCTTGAAAATTCTTCTCTTGCCAAAAGACCCTAATGATGACAAGAATATCATCCTCGAAATCCGTGGAGCCGCAGGTGGTGATGAAGCTGCCTTGTTTGCAGGTGACCTTTTAGCTATGTACCAAAAATACGCAGAAACACAAGGTTGGCGCTTTGAGGTTATGGAAGCATCTTACAATGGTGTTGGTGGTATCAAAGAAGTGGTTGCCATGGTTTCAGGACAATCAGTCTACTCAAAACTCAAATATGAATCAGGAGCACACCGTGTACAACGTGTGCCTGTGACTGAGAGCCAAGGTCGTGTTCATACCTCGACAGCAACTGTTTTGGTTATGCCAGAAGTTGAAGAAGTAGAGTACGAAATTGATCCTAAGGACCTTCGTGTCGATATCTATCACGCATCTGGTGCTGGTGGTCAGAACGTCAATAAGGTTGCGACTGCGGTTCGTATGGTTCACATTCCTACTGGAATCAAAGTAGAGATGCAAGAAGAACGTACGCAACAGAAGAACCGTGATAAAGCCATGAAGATTATCCGTGCGCGTGTTGCGGACCACTTTGCACAAATCGCTCAAGATGAACAAGATGCTGAGCGTAAATCTACTGTTGGTACAGGGGACCGTTCAGAACGTATCCGTACTTACAACTTCCCACAAAACCGTGTAACGGATCACCGTATTGGTTTGACCCTTCAAAAATTAGATACGATTTTGGCTGGGAAAATGGATGAAGTCATTGATGCTCTTGTTCTTTACGATCAAACTCAAAAATTGGAAGAGCTTAACAAATGATTCTAGCGGATGTTCTGGCTGACTATGAGAAGCAGCTTGAGGCAGTTGGAGAAGAGCCAGAGGCCCTTTCCTTTGTTTATCGTGGTTTGAAGCAGTGGGACTTGACTCATTTTGTTCTTCAATTGCGTCAGGAAGTTTCAGAGGAAGATGCTGAGCTATTAGCTCATGTATTTAGCCAACTAAAGAATCACAAGCCTGCCCAGTATATCTTGGGCTATGAAGACTTTCATGGTTTACGTTTTCAGGTTGATGAGCGTGTCTTGATTCCACGTCCTGAAACTGAAGAACTAGTGGACTTGATTTTAGCGGAAAATCCAAGCACAGATTTTAAGGTTCTTGATATTGGAACTGGGAGTGGTGCTATTTCGGTATCTCTGAAAAAGAGTCGCCCCCTTTGGCAAGTAACAGCTAGTGACTTGTCAGCTGATGCCTTAGTACTTGCTAAGGAGAATGCTAAGCTAAATCAGGTAGCCATCAGCTTTGTTCAATCAGATGTTTTCAAAAATATTTCTGGTAGTTTTGATATCATTGTGTCAAACCCTCCCTATATTTCTGAAAACGATAAGGACGAAGTTGGGGTCAATGTCTTGGCGAGCGAGCCAAAGATGGCCTTGTTTGCTGATGAAGAGGGACTTGCCATTTATAGACAGATTATTGAGGAGGCATATAAGTATTTGACTCCTAGTGGAAAGCTCTACTTTGAAATTGGCTATAAGCAGGGAATGGATTTGAAAAAGCTCTTGTCTCTACATTTTCCAGATAAGCGAGTGCGTGTCCTTAAGGACCAATTTGGACAAGATAGAATGGTCGTGATGGATGATGAAAAATAAGAAAGTGTTAAGAGAAATCTTGTCTGACGGTGGCGCAGTCGTTCTTCCTACAGAGACTGTCTATGGTTTATTTGCTAAGGCTTTGGATGAGAGTGCTGTGAACCATGTCTATGAGCTGAAAAATCGTCCTAGAGATAAAGCCATGAATTTGAATGTCGCTTCTTATGAAGATATCCTGTCTTATTCGAAAGAGCAGCCCGACTATCTCAAAAAAATTTATGATGCTTTTTTGCCTGGACCTTTGACTATAATTTTAAAGGCTAATGACCAAGTACCCAAGTGGATTAATTCAGGATTGGCGACGGTTGGCTTCCGTTTGCCAGACCATCCTGTTACTAGAGAACTGATTCAAGCAGAAGGGCCTTTGATTGGTCCCTCAGCCAATAAGTCTGGGAAGGCTAGTGGTCGTTATTTTGACCAAATAAGAGACCAATTTGATTTTCAGGTGACTGGCTATCAAGATGATGATGCCTTGTTAGGTGTAGATTCGACAATTTTGGATTTGTCGGTCTCACCTGCTAGGATTCTCAGACAAGGGAAGATTACAAAAGAAGACCTATTGGCGGCTCTACCCGAGTTGACCATAGAATAAATGACTAACAGAGACCTATGGAAGTGTGAGATAATTTCCGACTGTATGTGGGTGAGTTGATTGAACCCCATTAGACCTCAAAGGAGACCTCTATGATTTTTGATAAAGAAGATTACAAAGCATTTGACCCTGAACTATGGAACGCCATCGATGCCGAGGCTGAACGTCAGCAAAACAATATTGAGTTGATTGCCTCTGAGAACGTGGTATCTAAAGCTGTAATGGCTGCTCAAGGAACACTCTTGACTAACAAGTATGCAGAAGGCTATCCAGGTAAACGTTACTATGGTGGTACAGACGTGATTGATGTGGTTGAGTCACTTGCTATTGAGCGTGCCAAAGAACTTTTTGGAGCAAAATTTGCCAATGTGCAACCTCACTCAGGTAGCCAAGCTAATGCAGCAGTTTACATGTCTTTGATTCAACCAGGTGATACGGTTATGGGAATGGATTTGTCAGCGGGTGGTCACTTGACACATGGTGCACCAGTTAGCTTCTCTGGTAAGACCTATAACTTTGTGGCTTACAACGTTGATAAAGAAACTGAACTTCTTGATTACGATGCTATTCTGGCTCAAGCTAAAGAAGTACAACCAAAACTCATCGTGGCTGGGGCTTCAGCTTACTCACGTATCATTGATTTTGCTAAATTCCGTGAAATTGCTGATGCTGTAGGTGCCTACCTCATGGTAGATATGGCTCACATTGCTGGTCTTGTAGCCTCTGGTCATCATCCAAGTCCAGTTCCTCATGCACATGTGACAACAACAACAACCCACAAGACACTTCGTGGTCCTCGTGGAGGTTTGATTTTGACTGATGATGAAGATATCGCTAAGAAATTGAATTCTGCGGTTTTCCCTGGTTTGCAAGGTGGACCATTGGAACACGTTATTGCTGCTAAGACTGTTGCTCTTAAAGAAGCACTTGATCCTGCCTTTAAGGAATATGGGGAAAATGTTATCAAGAATGCTGCTGCCATGGCGGATGTTTTCAATCAACATCCAGATTTCCGTGTTATCTCAGGTGGAACTAACAATCACCTCTTCTTGGTTGATGTGACTAAAGTTGTTGAAAATGGTAAAGTTGCACAAAACGTTCTTGAAGAAGTTAATATTACTTTGAACAAGAATGGTATTCCTTACGAGCAATTGTCTCCATTCAAGACATCTGGTATCCGTGTTGGTAGTCCAGCCATTACAAGTCGTGGTATGGGTGAAGCTGAGAGCCGTAAAATTGCTGAATTAATGGTTGAAGCTTTGGAAAATCACGATAAACCTGAAGTTTTGGAACGCATTCGTGGAGAAGTTAAAGCTCTTACAGATGCCTTCCCACTCTATTAAAAACTATGTTAGATTTATATATTAAACGCATTATCATTCACCAGTTTTCGCCAAATGATACGGAGCTGGTTTTAGCCGAAGGGTCTCTTGAAATAACGCCACGCTTAGATGAGTATTTTCGAAAAAAACTCTCTAAAGTTTTCTCAGATGAGGCTAAACGTGGTTATTTCGATGCAGAGAATGTTTTCATCAGTCATTTAGGAGATGATTTGATGGAAAGCTCAGTCAAGATTGCCCAACTTTGGAAGGAAGAATTTGTCATTTCTGAAGATCAAAAGACCAATGATTTGGTCTTTATTCAGTTTGACAAAGAAGGGCAAGAGTATTTTGCTTTCTTGCGTATTGCTCTCAAGGATAGTTTGATTCATTCTTTGGGAGATAGCCAACATCCTATTCAATTGTCACAAAATAATTTGCCTTCTGCGGCCCAGACACCTGATGAAGCTTTGGTAATCAATCGTAGTAGTAAGCAGTATTATTTGATTGAAAAGCGAATCAAGCATAATGGAAGCTTTGCCAATTATTTCTCTGAAAATCTGTTGCAAGTCCAGCCTGAACAATCTGTCAAGAAATCGATTAAGATGGTTGAAGACACTGCCCAGAAGATTGCCGAGAATTTTAATCAGGATGACTTTAACTTCCAAGGGAAAATGAAATCTGCTATTTTCAATAATTTGGAAGAAGATCAAGAGTTATCACCCGAAAAATTGGCAGACCAGCTCTTTGATAATAATTTGACAGCTCGTTTGACCTTTGTTGATGAGCTCAAAGAGGCCATACCTGAGCCTATCTCGGTATCAGATATTGACCATTCACGTCAAATTAAGAAATTGGAGAATCAAAAATTATCGTTATCGAACGGAATTGAGTTAATCGTGCCTAATAATGTGTATCAGGATGCTGATAGTGTTGAGTTTATTCAAAATCCTGATGGTACCTACTCTATTCTCATCAAAAATATCGAGGATATCATCAATAAATAATATGTTTAAATGGATAAGACGTCTGGCGGTTTTTGTCGTAGTCCTCATCATAGGTATCCAATGCTATCGAATCCATGCCAATATTCAACATGTCTTAACCTATGAATCCATGGTTAAGGAGGTTTTGGCAGAGGACGACATTGATAATACAACCAATGTCGATTTGGTTCTGGCTATGATCTACACAGAAACCAAGGGGAAGACAGATGACGTGATGCAGTCCAGTGAAAGTTCTACAGGGGTGACCAACTCCATAACAGATCGAAAAGAAAGTATTCGTCAAGGGGTGACGGTGCTGTCGGAAAATCTGGAAGAAGCTGCCCACCATAAGGTGGATCCTTGGACAGCAGTACAAGCCTATAATTTTGGTAAGGCCTATATTGATTATGTGGCTGATAATGGTGGAGTGAACACCGTCGAACTCGCAAAGGCTTACTCTAAAAATGTCGTTGCTCCGAGTCTAGGAAACACTAGCGGGCAAACATACACCTATTACCAACCGGTTGCCATGTACTATGGTGGCGGAAAACTTTATACAAATGGCGGAAATATTTACTACGCTAAGGAAGTACAGTTTAATCTCTTTTTGATGCGTATGTTCTCGCGCCTCTAAGAGTAAGGACGTTAAACTTAGGAAAGACAAATGAAAGCATTATTAGTTTATTTTAGAGGATATGTCAAAGACAGTATCCTGGGACCTGTTTTTAAATTAATCGAAGCCAGTTTCGAACTTTTGGTTCCCCTAGTGATTGCTGGGATTGTCGACACAACTATTCCAAATAAAGACCAAAATCATCTGTTTATGATGATTTTTCTCTTGTTCGGACTTGCCGTTATTGGGGTTGTCGTTGCTATTTCAGCACAGTATTTTTCATCCAGAGCAGCCGTTGGCTATGTCCGAGGTTTGACCAATGATTTGTATACGAAAATCATGCGTTTATCAAAGGAAAAGCGGGATGAGATTGGAACGTCAAGTTTGGTGACACGTTTGACTGGTGATACCTTTCAAATCCAAACGGGCATCAATCAATTTTTGAGGCTCTTTTTGAGGGCGCCGATTATCGTGACGGGAGCCATTATTATGGCATTCCGAATCAGTCCACGCTTGACCCTTTGGTTTCTTGGCATGGTCTTGGTATTGACTCTTATTATTGTACTAGCCAGTCGCATCGTCAATCCTTTATATGTCAAGATTCGAGTGATTAATGAATCGATTGTTACCAATACGCGTCAACAACTTGAAGGTATGAGGGTTATTCGGGCTTTTGATCAGAGTGAGCGTGAATTAGATAACTTTACTACTGTCAATAAAGACTTGAAGAAGTGGCAGCTCAAAACAGGAGTAATAGCAAGTCTCATTAGTCCTTTGACTTTCTTGGTTGTTAATATGACCTTGATTGCTATCCTTTGGCAAGGAAATCTGCAAATTCAAGCTGGTCTTTTGTCTCAAGGGATGCTGATTGCTCTGGTCAACTATCTCTTGCAAATTTTGACGGAGCTTCTTAAATTGGCTATGATGTTGACCAATCTTAACCAGAGCTTTATTTCGGCGAAAAGGGTACAAGCTATTTTTGAACTCCAAGATGAGGATATTGAGGCACCTTTAACACTCAGGAAGCCAGATCGGTCGGAAGAAGGACTTGCTATTGACCACATGACCTTTACCTATCCGACAGCTAGTCAACCGTCACTAAAGGAGATTGATTTAAAGATTGCTAGAGGTGAGTCACTGGGTATTATTGGTGGTACTGGTTCGGGTAAATCGACCTTGGTAAACTTAATCATGAACTTATATCAACCTCAGATTGGTTCTTTAGCTATTTTCAAAAATCAACAATCACCAAAAAATCTTAAAGAGTGGCGTTCTTGGGTTGCTTATGTCCCACAAAAAGCTGAGTTATTTAGGGGAACCATTCGTTCAAACTTGTCACTAGGACTTGATCACAAACCAAGTGATAAGGAATTGTGGCATGCTCTTGACATGGCTCAGGCTGCTGACTTTGTAAAAGACAAAGACCTTGGTTTAGATGAGCCAGTTGAGTCGTTTGGCCGTAATTTTTCAGGTGGTCAACGTCAGCGCTTGACCATTGCGCGTGCGTTGATGAGACCAGCGCCGTTCTTGATTTTGGATGACTCAACCTCAGCCCTAGATTACCTGACTGAAAGTCGCCTACTAGCGGCTATTAGGGATAATCTTAAATCAACTAGTTTAATTATTATTTCGCAAAGAACAAATAGCCTAAAAGCAGTTGATCAAATTTTAGTGCTTGATAAGGGGCATCAAGTTGGCTTGGGAAATCATGAAGCATTGCTTAACACTAATAAACTCTATCAAGACATTCATTATTCTCAACACCAAAAGGAGGTCGCTGATGAAGGCTAGAAATAACAAATCAACGCTTAAACGTTTAAGTAGAGATATCTTAAGTCAGCGTTACCTCTTTGCCTTAGCAGCTATTGGGACCATTGTTCAAGTTGCCTTAACGGTTTACTTGCCTATCTTAATTGGTGATGCAGTGGATGCTGTTCTTAAGATGAATGCCGTTCTTTTGATGTCACGTTTAATATGGCAGATGCTTGTAGTTATCATAGCCAATAGTGCGATTCAGTGGCTAAATCCTTTAATTTATAACCGTTTGATTTACTCTTATAGTGAAAGTTTACGTGAGAGAGTCATGCTGAAAATTCATGCCATGCCTCTCAGTTACCTTGACCGTCAAGGGACTGGAGATATGGTTAGCCGTGTGACTACAGATAGTGACCAATTAAATAACGGACTTCTCATGGTCTTTAACCAATTTTTCGTCGGGCTTTTGACTATATTTGTTATTATCATTACCATGGCTCGTTTGGACTGGTTCATGATGCTCTTAGTTCTAGTGATGACACCCCTGTCAATGCTTGTAGCACGTTTTATCGCCAAGAAGAGCTATCAACTCTATCGCAATCAAACCAAATGGCGAGGCATGCAGACTCAGTTGATTGAAGAAAGTTTGACTCAAGAAGCCTTAGTACAGAGTTTAAATGCTCAAGACCAGATGGTTAGGAGTTTTAAAGACGTCAATGGTAAGTATGCTGATTATTCACAGGGAGCTATCTTTTATTCGTCAGCGGTTAACCCAGCTACACGCTTTGTTAATAGTCTGATTTATGCTCTCATTGCAGGTGTTGGAGCCTATCGTATCATGTCAGGTGGCGCATTTACAGTGGGACAATTGACTACCTTCCTAAACTATGTCACTCAGTATACGAAGCCTTTCAATGACATTTCGTCTGTTCTTTCAGAACTTCAAAGTGCTTTGGCTTGTGCCGACCGCCTTTATATGATTTTAGATGAAGATGAAATACCAGAAACAGGCAATGTGGTTTTGGAAGAAGCAGATGTGCAAGGACAATTTAAATTTGATCATGTTCAATTTGGTTATTTGCCTAATAAACCTCTTATCAAGGATTTGAGCATTGATATACCTGCGGCAAGTACTGTTGCCATTGTTGGCCCTACAGGAGCAGGCAAATCTACCCTCATTAACCTGCTCATGCGTTTCTATGATTTGGACAAGGGTCAAATTTTACTTGACGGTAGACCTATTACAGATTATACTCGTGAGAGTCTTCGCAAGCAGATTGGGATGGTTCTACAGGAAACTTGGCTAGAGGTCGGCACTATCCATGATAATATTGCTTACGGTAATCCAGAAGCCAGTCGTGAAGAAGTTATAGCAGCAGCCAAGGCTGCCAATGCAGATTTCTTTATTCAGCAGTTACCCCAAGGCTATGACACCTACTTAAATGATGCGGGTCAATCGCTTTCTCAGGGACAACGTCAGCTTTTGACCATTGCTCGCATATTTGTCAATGTGCCTAAAATCTTAATCTTAGATGAAGCCACTTCAAGTATCGATACCCGTACAGAGCTTCTTATTCAAGAGGCCTTCGCTAAATTAATGAAAGGTCGAACAAGTTTCATCATTGCCCATCGATTATCTACCATTGAAAATGCGGACCTTATTTTGGTCATGAATAATGGGGATATCGTTGAACATGGAACCCATGAACAACTGATGCAAGCTAAGGGAATGTACTATCATATGCAGACGGCCCAAAAGACACAAAATAGTTAAATCCGACAGAGCTTTTAAACTCTGTTTTTTATGATTTTAGCCAATCATTTATCACGGAAACCTATTAATGAAAAAGAAATGAAATTTAGTTATTTTTTCTTTTTTATTGGAAAAAATACTGATAAGATGGTAAACTAAAGAGGATATTATATAAAAAAAGGTATCGAAAATTAGAATGTTAAAACATAAAAACGTCCTGGTATTTTTAGGACAAACCTTGCTTTATTTCGCCATTTTTATGGCCCTAATTTATCTCTACAATTACCTAGGACAAGGTCAAGGTAATTTTATCTATAACGAATTTTAGGAAGAATAATGACGAATACAAAAATTAAAGATATGATCGAAACGATTGAGCAGTTTGCCCAATCACAACCTGACTTTCCTGTTTACAATATTTTAGGGGAAGTTCACACTTACGGTAACTTAAAAGCTGATTCGGATAGCCTAGCTTCTAAGATTGATAGTCTTGATATTCCAGAAAAATCACCTGTTGTGGTTTATGGTGGTCAAGAGTATGAAATGTTGGCGACTTTTGTAGCTTTGACTAAATCTGGTCACGCTTATATTCCAATTGATAGTCACTCAGCTCTTGAGCGCGTGACGGCAATTGTTGAAGTGGCAGAGCCTAGTCTGATTATTGCTATCAATGACTTCCCACTTGAGGATGTCCAAGCACCAATCTTAACATTGGATCAAGTGACAACAGCTTTTGAAAGCAAGACTAGCTACGAAGTGACTCATTCTGTTAAGGGGGATGATACTTATTACATCATCTTTACCTCAGGAACGACAGGTAAGCCTAAAGGGGTACAAATTTCACACAATAATCTCCTTAGTTTCACTAACTGGATGATTACGGACAAGGAATTTGCGACTCCAAAACGTCCTCAAATGCTGGCTCAACCGCCCTATTCATTTGACTTATCAGTAATGTACTGGGCACCTACATTGGCACTTGGAGGAACACTTTATGCGCTTCCTTCAGCTATTACTCAGGACTTCAAGAAGCTCTTTGAAACGATCTTCTCACTTCCAATTGCTATTTGGACATCCACACCATCATTTGCAGATATGGCAATGTTGTCAGAAGACTTCAATGCAGAGAAGATGCCAGAAATTACGCATTTCTATTTTGATGGAGAAGAGTTGACTGTCAAGACTGCTCAAAAGCTTCGCCAACGTTTCCCAGAAGCACGTATTATCAATGCTTACGGACCAACTGAAGCAACTGTAGCCTTATCAGCAGTAGCAGTAACTGATGAGATGCTAGCTAACCTTAAGCGTTTGCCGATTGGTTATACCAAGGAAGATTCACCGACTTATATTATCGATGAGGATGGCAATATCCTTCCAAATGGTCAACAAGGTGAAATCATCGTCTCAGGACCAGCAGTTTCAAAAGGATATATGAACAATCCTGAAAAGACTGCGGAAGCCTTCTTCGAGTTTAATGGCCTTCCTGCCTACCATACTGGTGATGTAGGAACGATGACCGATGAAGGTCTCCTTCTTTACGGTGGTCGTATGGACTTCCAGATTAAATTTAATGGTTTCCGTATTGAGTTAGAGGATGTTTCACAAAACCTTAATAAGTCTAAGTATATTGATTCAGCAGTAGCTGTGCCACGTTACAATAAAGACCATAAGGTTCAGAATCTCTTGGCTTATGTGATTCTTAAGGATGGTGTTCGTGAGCAGTTTGAACGTGAAATTGATATCACCAAGGCGATTAAGGCTGACTTAGAAGATATCATGATGTCTTACATGATGCCTACTAAGTTCCTCTATCGTGAGAGCTTGCCTTTAACACCAAATGGGAAAATTGATATCAAGGGTCTTATCAGTGAGGTTAACAACCGATGATTGACTTCTTGAAACAGCTCCCCCATTTAGAAGCCTACGGTAACCCCTTCTATTTTATCTATCTTGGATTAGCTCTATTGCCAATCTTTGTGGGTCTCTTCTATAAAAAGCGTTTTGCGATTTATGAATGTTTGGTCAGTCTAGCCTTTATTGTTCTTGCTCTGACAGGAACACATGCTAGTCAATTACTAGCCTTACTCTTCTATATCGTTTGGCAAATCATCTGGGTTTATTCCTACAAACATTACCGCAGTAAAAAGGACAATAAATGGGTTTTCTATTTACACTCATTTCTTGTAGTCCTTCCCTTGATTTTTGTTAAGGTAGAGCCTGCGATAAATGGTACTCAGTCACTCTTAAACTTTCTTGGCATTTCTTACTTGACCTTCCGATCAGTTGGTATGATTATCGAGATGCGGGATGGTGTCCTTAAAGAGTTTACACTTGGAGAATTCCTCCGATTCATGCTCTTTATGCCAACCTTTACGAGTGGTCCTATTGATCGCTTTAAACGCTTTAACGAAGATTACCAAGCGATTCCTGAGCGAGACGAGCTGATGAATATGTTGGAGCAAGCTGTAAAATATATCATGCTTGGTTTCCTCTATAAGTTTGTTTTGGCTCAGATTTTCGGAAGTATGCTCTTGCCTTCACTGAAAGCACAAGCTTTGGCTCAGGGTGGTATCTTTAATTTACCAACACTTGGTGTCATGTATGTTTTCGGTTTTGATCTCTTCTTTGACTTTGCGGGTTACTCGATGTTTGCCTTGGCAGCATCAAACCTTATGGGGATTAAGAGCCCAATCAACTTTGACAAACCTTTCATCTCACGAGACTTGAAAGAATTTTGGAATCGCTGGCATATGAGCTTGTCTTTCTGGTTCCGTGACTTTGTCTTTATGCGTTTGGTTATGGTTTTGATGCGAAACAAGGTTTTCAAAAACCGTAACACGACATCAAATGTGGCCTATGTCATTAATATGATGGTAATGGGATTCTGGCATGGAGTTACTTGGTACTACATTGCTTATGGTATTTTCCATGGTATTGGTCTAGGAATCAATGATGCCTGGTTACGTAAGAAGAAGACCATTAATAAAGAGCGTAAGAAAGCTGGTCTTGAGCCACTTCCTGAAAATAAATGGACGAAGGCTTTGGGAATCTTTATTACATTTAACACTGTTATGTTGTCATTCTTGATTTTCTCTGGATTCTTGAATGACCTCTGGTTCACTAAAAAATAAGTAAAGGAATTATAAAAATGGATGTAAAATCAGAAGTTATTGAAATTATTGATGAACTCTTCATGGAAGATGTTTCAGACATGATGGATGAAGACCTTTTCGATGCTGGTGTTCTCGATTCAATGGGAACAGTTGAGCTTATCGTTGAATTGGAATCACGTTTCGATATTCGTGTGCCAGTTTCAGAATTTGGTCGTGATGACTGGAACACAGCTAATAAGATTGTAGAAGGGGTAACGGAGCTTCGCAATGCTTAAGCGTTTATGGCAAATTTTTGGCCCTATAATTTGTGCCTTAGTCTTGGTAGTAGTAGTTATTTTTTCCTACCCTCAAGGCAGAAAACATAGTTATGAGGTTGAAAAACGTAACGCAGTAACCTTGACAACTGAGAACTTTAAGAGCCGTATTAATAAGACGACAGCTCTTTCTGATAAGAATCATCGATTTGTCCCTTTCTTTGGGTCTAGTGAGTGGTTGCGTTTTGATGCCCTTCATCCAGCTGTTTTAGCTGAAAAGTACGACCGTAACTATCGCCCATACTTTATTGGACAACGTGGTGCTGCATCTCTAAACCAATATTTGGGAATGCAACAAATGCTTCCAGAATTACAAAACGGTACAGCTGTCTACGTCTTGTCTCCACAATGGTTTACTAAAAAGGGGTATAATTCTGCAGCCTTTCAGCAGTTCTACAATAACGATCAACTTAGTAGTTTCTTAAGTGAAACTCAGACGGATGCAAATTCTCAGTATGCAGCTCAACGTATCTTAGAGATGAAGCCTGAGATTACTATGAAATCTCAACTTTCTAAAGTGGCTAAGGGGCAAGAGTTAAATTCACTTGATAAGACTTATATTCAATTTATGGCAGAGCTTAATAAGCGAGAAGATGCCTTGTTTAGTCCTTTAGCAGCCTCAAATAACGCTAATTACGAGAAGAAAGTTCTTCCTTATCTTAAAGAGTTGCCAGACAAGCTCTCTTATGAGGCACTTGATCAGGTTGCTGTAAGAGATGCAGAAGCCCATACCAAGTCAAACGACTTTGGTATCGATGACCGTTTCTATAAGAAACGTTTGTCTAAGAAGATTGGTAAACTTAAAGGTTTCCAGAAAAATCTTTCTTATGAAGTTTCACAAGAATACGGTGACCTACAGTTGGTGCTAAATCAATTTGCTAAGTCAAATACTAACGTCATTTTTGTCATCCCACCTGTTAATAGCAAGTGGATGGCTTATACGGGACTTAGTCAAGAAATGTATGATGCTACGGTTTCTAAAATCCGTTATCAATTGGAAAGTCAAGGCTTTACCAATATTGCAGACTTCTCAAAAGATGGAGATCAACCTTACTTTATGCAAGACACCATTCATATGGGATGGAAAGGGTGGGTAGCCTTTGACAAGGCTGTTGATCCATTTGTAAGTAATCCAACACCTGCACCTAGCTATAACTTGAACGACCGCTTTTATAGTAAGGATTGGGCAGGTTATACAGGGAGTCCTAGCCAGTTTAAGTAACACACAAAAAAAGGCTTTCGAAAGCCTTTTTATTATAGAGCAATAAGTGAATAGTTTTGCTTTTATATTTTTTTCATAGGTTAACTTTAGAAATTTGGAAAAAGGATTGGGTTTTACTCCCAATCCTTTTTATCACTTTAAAGACTTGCAATACCTAAAACAGATCTTATTTGTTTTTAGTTAGAGCTTTTCGGATTAAATCAGCAGGGATAATCAAAACCGCTATAAGAAGAGCAATGAAATAGTGTTGAACATCCATTGGAACGGTACTAAATACTTTACCACCGAATTGAATGATCAAGGTTTGAACGACTGCAATAGAAATCATTACAATTGAGAATTTCTTGTTTTCGCTGATATGTTCAAAAACATTGAATCCATTACTACGTGTGTTAAGTGAGTTGAAGATGACAGCATAGATAAATACTGTAAATGTGAATGTTGTGACCATTTCAAAGTTACCAGTTCCATTTGTGATAAAGTCTTGGATACCACCAACATTTTTAAGAATGGCTAAACATACGACAGTAATGAAGACACTTGCAACTCCGATAGCGGATTTCATATAACCAGTAAGAATATTTGCTTTCTTAGCAACTGGTTTTTCGTTCATATAACGATCTAGCGTAGGCTCTTCACCAAAGGCAAGGGCAGCAAGTGTGTCCATGATAAGGTTAATCCAAAGAATTTGGATGATTGTAAATGGCTCTTTGAGACCCAAAAGTGGTGATAGAAGTGACATGGCAATAGTCGTTACGTTAACAGTTAATTGGAAGATGATAAATTTACTTACTGACTTACTCATAGTACGTCCATAGAGGACGGCTTTTTCAATCGAAGTCAATGAGTTATTCAAGATAACGATATCTGAAGCTTCACGTGCAACTTCAGTACCATCACCCATTGAGAAACCGACATCAGCTGATTTTAAGGCAGGTGAGTCATTGACCCCATCACCTGTCATACCAGCGACCATTTCAAGGTCTTGAGCTGCCTCAATAAGACGTTTTTTATCCATTGGAAGGGCACGACTTACCACTTTTAAGTGAGGCAATTGTTGTTTAAGTTCTTGATCTGAGAGGGCAGAGAGTTCATCGTGAGTAAGAACAAGGTCATTTTCTCCAGTGACGATACCGGCTTCTTTAGCGATAGCAACAGCGGTTTCTTTACGGTCACCAGTTACCATAACTACTTGAACACCCGCACGGTTCATTGTTTCAACAGTTTGTTTAATTGAAGAGCGAACGTTATCACGGATACATACGATACCAATCAAGACTTTATCATTACCATCTGTATTGAGGATAGCAAGCAAACGCATTGAACGGTTAGCTTGTTCCAATGACAATTCTTGGAAACGAGCTTTAATATCATCTGTAAAGTTTTGTTTATTACCATCTTTATCAAGATAGTAGTAGCAGTCATTTAGGATGAATTCTGGGGCACCTTTGATGTAAGTTTTTCCGTCCTTAGTTGTTACACTTGCGAATTTTGTTGCTGAGTTGAATTGTTGCTTCTCAGTAATTGTGTTCGTATCGAAATCAAGTTGAGAACGGCCAATAAGGAAATCAAGAAGTGCACGGTCAGTGGCATTACTACCAACAGCACTGCCATCAGCTACCATGGCATCGTTGTTAAGACCGATACCATTAATCATTTCAGCTTTAAGGCTATCTGATATTGTGTCAAAATCAGGAGCATCAGTTTCACCAGTAGCCGCATAAAGTGTTCCATCAGCAAGGAAGAAGTCAACTACAGATAGTTTACCTTCTGTGATGGTACCAGTCTTATCACTGAAGAGGATATTCATGTATCCGGCTGTTTCAATGGTATCAGGATGGCGAACTAAGATATTTTGAGCTAAAAGTCGTCCTGAGTTCATTGAGGAAACGAGTGCCAACATCATTGGCAGACCTTCTGGAACGGCCATGATGATGATTGTAACCGCAAAGAGAATTGTTTCAATGATAAGGAGGAAGATTGAACCACCATTGAGGTTATTAGCCTTATTAAGGGCAATAAAGCCTAATACAAGGTTGATTACTGAGTATGCAGCACCTGCACTATAACCGATGACACCGATATTACCAGCAAGCTTGTTAAGTTTCTCTTTAGATGGTGAATCTTTACTATCTTCTTGAAGAGAAGTATTGATGCTTCCAAGAACGGTGTTATCACCAATTTGTGTAGCTTCCATAACAGCTTCACCCGAAGTAACAACTGTACCACGGAAGACTTTGAGCTCTGTAAAGAGATCCGAAGAGTCTGGCTCTTTTTGATCACCAAGAGGAAGTTTTTTAGCATCTTCACTTTCACCATTAAGGACAGCTTGGTTGACTTTCAACTCACCTTCCAAGATGATACCATCAACTGGAATCTTGTCCCCTGATTGAAGGAGAATCTGATCACCTTTTACAATATCATCAACGAGAACTTCTTTAAGTTTACCGTCACGATAAACCTTAGCGTTAGTTTTTGAAGCCTCTTCTTGAAGAGTGTTGAATTTTTGCTCATTTCGGTATTGTGAGACTGCTGAGAATCCAGTAGACATCAAAATGGCGAAAATTAGTGAGATAGCCTCATACCAATTAGCTTCACCAATAGCAGGGAAAATCATTCCAACAAAGTTGAAGATGATTTTTAATCCTAAGGCAGCCAAGAGGATAAGAATCCATTGATCTTGGAAGGCTTCGATAAAGATTGAGAGGAGCGAGTTAGCCTCTTTACTAGAGAGCCTATTATCGCCATGGGCGTTTTTACTTGCTTGAACTTCAGCGGAAGTCAAGCCTTTAAATTTTTTCATTTAAGGTTTGTATCCTTTCTAAATTGTTACTCAGTTTTAAGTCTAATAAATTTAAAGCCAAATAGTTCGTCATTTCAGTCAAGATAACTGGAATAACTATCAGTAAGTATTATACTTTATTTTACTACTAAATGGTTGATTTTTTTACCAATAGAATATTGAAGTTTCTTTAGTAAGAGTAGGAGAGAACAAAGAACTCGCTTTTTTTGTTTAGATATAATTATCTCCCTCCACCTTCAATTCATACAACCCTCTTACCGCATTACATCCGTAGATGGCCTGAGCCTGTTTCAGATCTTTTACAGTCAGGACTTTTTCTTTCAGCTTATTCTCAGCTATAAGACTTTGTCTGTAGATGCCATTTAAGAGGCCGAGGTGAACTGGTGGTGTGTAGAGTTGGTCTTCGATTTTAAGAACGATGTTACCGATAGAGGTTTCTAGGAGTTGTCCCTCGTGATTATAATAGATTTGTTCGTGAGGTTCGATACTAAGGTGAGGACGGTAACTTGTTTTAAAGAAGGTATAGGGGCTATCCAACGGATGTCTTTGCTCAACTAATCTTGCTTGGCAAAAGTCATCAGATAAGTTTGTTAATTGGCTATGTTCAAACTTCAGTTCACCATCTTTTTTAAGGGACAATTTAAGACGGTAGTCTGTGTTAAGGTCTAGTGATTGGCACAGAGCTGTGGCTTGATTGTGCGCTTTTTCTGCATTGAAAGGATAGTCAAAGTATCGGCTACTCTCTTGTAAACGTTTTATATGCTCCTCCAGAAAGAGGAGTTTTCCTTGATGAATACGACCGGTAGAAATGAGATCGAATTTTGGGTTCTGACGGTACAGAACTGCAGCTTTTTGCTTGGTTTCTTCGTATTCGGATTCCCAGTTACTGTCCCAGGTAATCCCCCCTCCGACACCATAGATAGCCTTGGTTTCTTCCATTTGTAGTGTCCGAATGGCTACGTTGAAAATACTAAGTCCCTGTGGCACCAAGATTCCAATAGCCCCACAATAAACACCTCGAGGCTGTTTTTCAACCTTCTTAATAATCTCCATGGTTGCTATTTTGGGGGCACCTGTAATCGATCCGCATGGAAAAAGGGCTTGGAAGACATCGCATAAACTTCTATTTGTCAGGAGTTGCGTTTCAATTGTCGAAGTCATTTGCCAAACTGTAGAGTATTGTTCAACTTGGCAAAGGCTCTTGACATCTTCACTTCCTATTTTAGAAATACGATTCATGTCATTTCTAAGAAGATCGACAATCATCATATTTTCAGAGCGATTTTTCTGGTCCTGAGCTAGCCATCTTGCTTGTGCAAGGTCAGTTTCAGTTGTTAAACCTCGATTGGTAGTACCTTTCATAGGACGAGTAGTCAACTTATCGCCATCTTTTTTAAAGAAGAGTTCTGGACTTATAGAAATGATAGAAACATCATCGTGCTGAATAAAGGCATTGTAATGAGCATTTTGCTCAACAACCAATCGATTGTAGATGGCAAAGGGATCAGCTGTCAGGTTCTGTTGAAGTTGAACAGTATAATTGACCTGATAAGTATCACCTTGTCGAATATGGTGGTGTATATGCTCAATAGCAGCCTTGTATTCCTCAGCAGAAGTTAGCTCTTGCCAAGATTTTGGTAAGGTAATAGGGTCATAAGTAAGTGGAATAGGCTCTGTTTGAACAGTTTCATGAATAGTGAAGTAGAGGAGATACTCAGACATTAATGGACCATCAATAACCTGAAATTTTGTCTCGAAGGCAGGGGCTGCTTCATAGGAAACATAACCTACTGCATAATAACCTTCATTTTGATAGGCTTCGAGTTCATCTAAAAGGGGTTTGACTTCCTTAATGTCCTTTGTTTTTAGTTCTTTAATGGCGTCTGTAAAGATTTGTCTGACACCAAGTTCTTTAAAATCAATAACAGTTTTCTTATGCATACATAGAGTATAACATAAGAAGTTTCCCTCTGGTTCTTTTTCATGTTTTAATTATCTTTCTCAAAATTTTAACCAAAAATGAACTTTTCAGATAGTTTTACATATGTTATAATGATAGGGACTAAAAGAAGATTTTAGAGGGAAATATGACTGAAAAAAATAACTTTGAGAAAGGCAACAGCAACCTTTCAAACAATAAAATGAAAAAAGGCACTTCTAAGAATTCATGGAAGCACCAGATGTACGAGCTAGAAATAGCTATTGCTAAAGAGTCAAGTAACAAAAAAAGAAATGAACTCATTAAACTTCATAATGGCTATATGAGTGAGTATGATAGCTTAAAGAAACAAATCATATGGTTAGCCGTCTTGGGAATTTGTTTCTTATTAGTATTGGCAATTTTTGGTTATTTTATTTGGAATAGTTACAATAGTGAGAATATGTCTTATACATCAT
>NZ_KV809629.1:0-73717 GCF_001812625.1 Streptococcus sp. HMSC064H09 | reverse complement strand
ATGTCTTATACATCATCTTGGCTTCAAGAGAGGGTACTGAGCACTTATAGAGCTTAGTGTTCTGATCCTAGTAAATAATAGAGTCTCTAGACAAAAGTCTAGGGATTTTTTGATATAAAAAGGGATTTAGTAAGTCAATATATAGTTATTAGCTATAACGATATCTAAGCAAAAGGAGATAACAGAAGTCGGTAACCCTTTATTTTATAGGGTATAGTCTAAAACTATATATAGAGAAAACTAATAGCAATTATACAGCTACCCATTTCTTTGGTAAGATAAGTTCAACAACAAAGAGGAGGACACAAGATGTCAACTACTATCATTGGTTTCCCACGTTTGGGTGAATTCCGCGAATTAAAATTTACAACAGAAAAATACTTTAGAAATGAAATTACTGCAGATGAACTTTTAGCAGCAGCCAAAGACTTGCGTGCAAAACACTGGAATATTGTTAAAGAGAAGGGTATCACTGAAATTCCTTCAAATGATTTTTCACATTACGATAACTTCCTTGATGCAGCTTTCCTTTTCAACGTCGTACCTGAATCTGTTCAAAACTTGGATTTGACAGATCTTGAACGTTACTTTGCTTTGGCGCGTGGTTACCAAGGTGAAAAAGGGGATGTACGTGCCCTTCCTATGAAAAAATGGTTTAATACTAACTACCATTACATCGTTCCTAAATTTGAAAAAACAACAGAAGTTAAACTTGCTGGTCACAAGATTTTTGATGAGTACCAAGAAGCAAAAGAATTGGGTCTTAATACACGTCCAGTTGTGGTTGGACCATTCACTTTCCTTCAATTGTCTGATTTTGAAGATGGTGTAAAAGCTGAAGACTTCGTAGATAGCTTTGTTTCTGCATACCAAGATGTCTTTGCAAAATTGGCAGAGCTTGGTGCTACTCGTATTCAACTCGATGAGCCAGCTCTTGTTAAAGATTTGACATCTGAAGAAAAAGCTCTCTTCTTGAACCTCTACAACAAGCTCTTGGCTGATAAGAAAGGCCTTGAAGTTTTGATTCAAACTTACTTTGGTGATGTTCGTGATGTCTACAATGACCTTGTGAACTTGCCAGTTGATGGTATTGGTCTTGACTTTGTTGAAGGTAAGAAAACACTTGAATTGGTTAAAGGTGGTTTCCCAGCTGATAAGACTCTCTATGCCGGTATCGTCAATGGTAAAAACATCTGGCGTAACAACTACGAGAAGAGTCTTGCAATTCTTGAACAAGTGCCAGCTGAAAATGTTGTTTTGACAACATCTTGTTCACTTCTTCATGTACCATTTACAACTGCTAACGAAGAATTTGAACCAGCTATCTTGAATCACTTTGCTTTTGCGGTTGAAAAATTGGACGAATTGCGTGATTTGGATGCTATCCGCAATGGTCAAGGTGCAGAAGCCCTTGCTGCCAACAAAGAACTCTTTGCGACTGAGCGTGTTGGTGAAAATGCTGAACTTCGTGCTCGTATTGCAGGTTTGACTGAAGCTGATTACACTCGTTTGCCAGCGTTTGCAGAACGTGAAGAGATTCAAAAGGATGCTTTCAAACTTCCATTGCTTCCAACAACAACTATCGGTTCATTCCCTCAAACTAAGGAAGTTCGTGCTAAACGTTTGGCTTTCCGTAAGAATGAATTGTCACAAGAAGAATACGATGCTTTCCTTGCTGAAATCACTGATGAATGGATTAAATGGCAAGAAGAAGTTGGATTTGACGTTCTTGTTCATGGAGAGTTTGAACGTAATGACATGGTTGAGTACTTCGGTCAGAACTTGTCAGGTTACCTCTTCTCTAAAAATGGTTGGGTTCAATCATACGGTATGCGTGGGGTAAAACCACCAATCATTTGGGGTGATGTCACTCGTCTTAACCCAATCACTGTTAAATGGTCTAGCTACGCACAAAGCCGTACAGACAAACCTGTTAAAGGTATGTTGACTGGACCTGTTACTATCCTTAACTGGTCATTCCCACGTGAAGACATCTCTATTAAGGATTCAACTCTTCAAATTGCTCTTGCAATCAAAGAAGAAGTGCTTGACCTTGAAGCTGCAGGCGTGAAAATTATCCAAATTGACGAAGCTGCTCTTCGTGAAAAATTGCCACTCCGTCGTAGTGACTGGTATGAGGATTACCTCGACTGGGCAATTCCAGCTTTCCGTTTGGTACACTCAACTGTAGCACCAGATACACAAATCCACACTCACATGTGTTACTCAGAATTTACAGATATCATTCCAGCCATCGACAACTTGGATGCTGACGTTATCTCATTTGAAGCTAGTCGTTCAAATCTTGAAATCTTGGATGAACTTAAAGCACAAAACTTCCAAACAGAAGTTGGACCTGGGGTTTACGATATCCACTCACCACGTGTCCCACAAGACGGTGAAATTGACCACACTATCGAAGCAATCTTGGCTAAAGTACCAAGTGGTAAAGTCTGGATCAACCCAGACTGTGGTTTGAAGACTCGCGGAATCAAAGAAACTAAAGAAAGCTTGATCAAGCTTGTAGAAGCTGCAAAAGCAGCTCGCGAAAACTTGTAAGCAGAAGTTATCATACGTTGAAGACCTTCTTCCTTAAGTGTAGAAGGTTTTCAATAGCTAATAATATTCTAAAGATTTTTGCAAGCAGGCTATGATTAACAAGTGTACCCTACTTATGAAGTCAGTAGGCACTTTAAACTGCTTTTGTCTTAACAAAAATCTAAAAAGAAGAAGGTATAAAATATGACAAGCCAAACACCATCACTCTCTTTTGAAGTATTTCCACCCAACCCAGCAGTGGGTAATGAAAAAATTCTACGTGCCCTTGAGGATATGCAAGGATTGGCCCCACACTTTATCAGTGTGACAGCTAGCAATAACAAATATAATATCAAAGAGACGACGGTTCCTTTGGCAGATCATATTCAAAATGATTTAGCTATCCCAACGATTGCTCACCTTCCAGCTATCTATTTGACTAAAGAAAAGGTTGCTGATACCTTACGTGACTTGGATGCTGTTGGTGTACACCGTATCTTAGCCCTACGTGGCGATATTATCCCAGGTGTTGAACCTCTTAAAGATTTTAGATATGCCACTGATTTGATTGAGTTTATCAAGGACCAAGCTCCTCAATTTGATATCATCGGTGCCTGCTATCCTGAAGGGCATCCCGATTCAGCAAATCAAATCTCTGATATCCAAAACCTCAAGAAAAAGGTTGATGCAGGTTGTTCTAGCCTTGTAACCCAACTCTTCTTTGATAATGAGCGTTTCTATGATTTTCAAGATAAATGTACCTTGGCAGGTATTGACGTACCAATTCATGCTGGGATTATGCCTATCTTGAATCGTAATCAAGCTCTACGTTTGCTTAAGACTTGTGAAAATATCCATTTGCCACGTAAGTTCCGTGCCATTTTGGATAAGTATGAACATGATCCTGAGTCACTTAGAGCGGCAGGACTTGCCTATGCTATTGACCAGATTGTCGACCTTGTTACGCAAGATGTTGCAGGCGTTCACCTCTATACCATGAATAATGCAGATACTGCTCGTCATATTCATGAAGCTACTCATTCTTTGTTTAAGCATCATTCACAAGTTGGTGCTCTATAATTGAATCATAAAAATACCACCTATAGATTAATCTATAGGTGGTTTCGTGGTTTTAGTATGAAAAAGGTGACTTGCTTACGTAATCCTAGTATTGTCATGTATAAAAAAGACTTAGAGCTTAGCTCTAAGTCTTAAGTATTATTCGCCTACGAAAGCATTGATTTCTGCTTCGATGTTAGCAATTTTTTCTTTAGCATCTGCTTCAGATTCACCAACTGTAGCAATGTAGAATTTGATTTTTGGTTCTGTACCTGAAGGACGAACGGCAAACCATGAATCATCAGCCAAGATGTATTTAAGTACGTTACTTGGAGGAGTTGTTAATTTTTCAACGCCGTCAGCAGTAGTAGCTGTTTGTTCCAAGAAGTCTTCTGTCTTAGCAATGTCTGTGTTATTGAATTGTTTAGGAGCATTTCCACGGAATTTATCCATGATTTTCTTAATTTCAGCAGCTCCGTCAACACCTGAAAGGGTAACAGAGATTGTTTTTTCTGCGAAGTAGCCGTATTGTTTGTAGATTTCTTCGATACCGTCTGCCAAAGTCATACCACGTGAACGGTAGTAAGCAGCAATTTCAGCAACGATAAGAACGGCTTGGATAGCATCTTTGTCACGTACGAATGGTTTGATGAGGTAACCGAAGCTTTCTTCGAAACCAAGCATGTAAGTGTGGTTGTGTTGTGTTTCAAATTCATGAATTTTTTCACCGATAAATTTGAAACCAGTCAAGACGTTAAACATAGTTGCGCCGTAGCTTTCTGCAATCTTAGTTACCAACTCAGTTGATACGATTGATTTACAGAGGGCAGCATTTGCAGGAAGTGTACCGGCTGTTTTGTGAGCTTCAAGAATGTATTTAGCAATGATAGCTCCGATTTGGTTACCAGAAAGGTTGAGGTAAGAACCATCTGGTTGGCGGATTTCAACACCAAGGCGGTCAGCATCTGGGTCAGTTGCAACCAATACATCAGCGTCTACTTTGCGACCAAGTTCTTCAGCAAGAGCAAAGGCAGCTTGGTTTTCAGGGTTTGGAGATTTAACAGTTGAGAAGTCAGCATCTGGAACAGCTTGAGCTTCAACAACTTGAACAGCTTCAAATCCAGCTTGCGCAAGAGCACGACGTGCCAACATTTCACCAGTACCATGAAGTGGAGTGTAGACAATCTTCATGTCACGACCGTATTCATTGATTAAGTCTTGGTTGATGTTAACGCCTTTAACTTCTTTCAAGTATTCAGCGTCGACGTTTTCACCGATAACTTCAATCAAGCCGCTAGCTTTGCTTTCTTCAAGGTCAGCCAATTGCACAGTGAAAGGATTTTCGATAGCGCGGATGTAATCTGTCAAAGCATCGGCATCTGCAGGTGGCATTTGTCCACCGTCTTCACCATAAACCTTGTATCCATTAAATGGAGCAGGGTTGTGGCTAGCTGTTACCATGATACCAGCAAATGTGTGAAGATGACGAACAGCAAATGACAATTCAGGTGTTGGACGTAGGCTTTCAAATACATAAGATTTGATACCGTGTGCAGCCAAAACTTGAGCAGATTCAAAAGCAAACTCTGGAGAGAAGTGACGGCTATCGTAAGCGATAGCAACACCACGTTTTTTAGCTTCTTCCCCTTTTGAATCAATCAATTGGGCCAAACCTTCAGTTGCTTGGCGAACAACGTAAATGTTAATGCGGTTAGTACCAGCACCAATCAATCCACGCATACCAGCTGTACCGAATTCAAGGTTGGTATAGAAGGCATCTTCTTTCGTTTTTTCATCCATTGCGACCAGCTCATCACGAAGGTAAGCAGGCAATTCAGCGAAGTCGAGCCATTTTTGATAATTTTCAGTGTAAGACATAGCAATCTCCTTTATATTTTTAACCGCTTACATTATAACAAATTTTTTCAGAAAATTCTAGCGATAATTGTAAATCTTTTTAAAAAGAAAATGGTATCTAAAATGTAAATGAAAATAAAAGAGCCAAGACATATCAGTCTCGACCTAACTAATTATTTTAATCTTTCAAGTGTCGGAACGGCTGCAGTTGTGACAAGAACTGTAGCAATAACTTCAATAAGAGAGTTTGTTGTCAAAATTAAAGCAAGAAAATGTTGAAAACTACCACCATAGATGTTACCGAAGAAGATATAAATTCCCAATAGAACAAAAATGGTATTGGTCATAGACCCGACAATAGCAGCTGTCACTAAACCAGTACGATTGTGTAGCCATCGATAGACGAAGTAAGGAGTCACTCCGATTAAAATACGTGGAAACAGTGCAATAATGAGAGAATAGAGATTTCCATGTGAGACAAAGGGACTAAAGAGGAAACTTGCTGGCGTCAAAACCAATGTATTCATGGTCACACTAAAGAGGCCCATGAGGAGTCCCAAAACAGCTCCGATTCTAGGTCCATAAATGACGGAAGCGATAACAACAGGAATATGAACTAAGGTCGGTTGAATACCAGACGGAACAAATTCGAGAATGAAGGAAGTTACAAAATGAATGGTGAGCATTACTGCAAAAAAGATGGCAATTCTTGCAATAGCGGTTGATTTTTTCATAAAAATTCTCCTTAACGGTTTATAGAATAGTATCTGATTTTCGGCACTATCCATAGATTAAATGATTTACTTTTTCAATCGTAAAAGCATAGGAGTGATACTTACTGTCAAAAGTCCAGCGATAATCATTTCAGCAATCGAATTTGTTGTGAAAATGGTTGCCATTAGTGTTTTGCCACCTGCTGTGTAGAAGTTAGGAATTAGGAAGTAGATACCAAGAAGTACAAAAAATGTATTTGTGAAAGCACCTAAAACCCCAGATAGAGCCAGACCTAGACGGTTTTGAAGTAACTTGTAGACAAAGTATGGGAAAATACCGATTAGGATACGAGGGACGATGGCAATGACTGCAGATGCCCAAGTTCCCCCTTCAACAAAAGGACTGAAGAGATAGCTACTAACCGTATAGATAACAGTGTTTCGAATAATACTCATAATTCCCATGAAGCCACCCAAATAAGCTCCAATTTTAGGACCGTAGACGATGCTAGCGATAATAACTGGGATGTGGGTTAGGGTTGGTTTGATTGGAAGTACAAAAGCAGCAAAGATGGTTTGACTGAGCACTTCAATTACAACCATTGTTGCTATCAAGAGGGATAACTGAGCCGTTTGGTTTGCTTTATTTTTCTTATTCATCATAAACTCCTTTTTATTCTATGCAAGGCTATTTTGTTAAAACATTGTCAATGGATTCAATAATGTCATCGATATCAGCTAAGGCACCGCGTCCTGTATCTCCACAAGCCAGTAAACCTGATTTTGGAAGAATTTCTTGGTAGCCAAGGTCATGCAAAGTATTTAGATTCTTCTTAGTCAGTGGATTTTCATACATTTTCGTATTCATTGCAGGGGCAATTAGTTTTGGGGTGGTGCTAGGTAAAGCTAAAGCAGTAGCAGTAAGCATATTATCGGCTAGACCATATGCTAATTTGGCAATGGTATTTGCTGAAGCTGGAGCTACAACAAAGAGGTCAGCTTCTTTACCTAAGTCAATATGATTAATACGTTCAGCCAATTTTTCTTCCATGACATCAGTGTGAACAGGATTCTTCGAAAGGACTTGAAGTGTCAGAGGGGTGATAAAGTCTTGAGCAGCTTCAGTCATAATGACGTGAACGTCATAACCTTTTTTCTTTAACCTACTTGTTAGATCAGCTGCTTTATAGGCAGATATTGATCCTGAAACAGCAAGGATGATACGTTTAGTCATGGCATATCCTTTCAAATAAGGCTCGAGCAATCGCAGATTTAGTCGTAACTTTCTCCTCGTTTTTTTCATCAACGAGATAGGCAATATGTTGATCTTGAGTGATATCACTCAAGTCGTTGGCAACAATAATATCAGCTTTATTGCGTTTTAGACTTGCACGAGCAACCTCAAAAAGCTCTTCTTTTCTTACATTAACCAAAAGTTTGAAGCCAATCAATTGAATATCAGGATTCCATTGTTTGACGAGGCTAATGACCTTCGGTGTTTTTTTAAGAAAAAGAACCTGATAATCAGAAGCCGATGATATCTTGCTTTCAGTGTTAGATTTATGCAAGAATTGAGCGAGATCTTCGGTGTCCTCCAGTTCAGCAAAATCCGTCATATAAATAGGAGTATAATCAGAGACTGCCATACTATGTATAAGAACATCGTGCTCTTTGACGAGTGGCTCCATCTTTTTGAGAAGACTTTCTACGTTCGTAATTTCTGTAATCTTTAGATTTTCTTTCGGTTCTGGTTTAACCGCTGTCTTGGTCGTTACTAAGGTTACTTGGTGACCCTTAGCCAAGAAAAGTTCAGCGATTTCCTTTCCTAGATAACCTGTTGAATGGTTTGTGATTCCACGTACAGCATCAATCTTTTCAGTGGTACCACCCGATGTAATCAAAATTTTCATAGTAGTATTGTACTAAAAATTGGGTCTTTAGTAAATAAAAAGTAAGTATTTTTGAGGCGTACCCCTATAAATTAAAGTTATAACGATTTATAACAAAACAAAAACCGAACATTGAAAAGTAATTAACCAAAAATAATGCGTTTTTTATCAAACTCTGATATAATAGATTCTAGAAAAATATAGAGGAGTGTCTCATGAAAACAGATATCGAAATTGCTCAAAGTGTAGAATTAAAACCAATCACAGAAGTAGTTGAAAAAGTTGGAATCGGCTTTGACGATTTGGAACTCTACGGAAAATATAAGGCAAAATTGTCATTTGATAAAATCAATGCTGTCAAAGACAATAAGCCAGGAAAATTGATTTTGGTGACAGCTATCAACCCAACACCAGCTGGTGAAGGGAAATCAACTATGTCAATTGGTCTTGCAGACGCTCTGAACAAAATTGGTAAGAAAACGATGATTGCCCTTCGTGAACCATCTCTTGGTCCTGTTATGGGGATTAAAGGTGGTGCTGCAGGTGGTGGTTACGCACAAGTCCTTCCGATGGAAGATATTAACCTTCACTTTACAGGGGATATGCACGCTATCACCACAGCTAACAACGCTTTGTCTGCTCTCCTTGATAATCATATTCACCAAGGAAATGCACTCGGTATTGACCAACGTCGTATTATCTGGAAACGTGTGGTTGACCTTAATGATCGTGCGCTTCGTCATGTAAATGTTGGTCTTGGTGGACCTCTTAACGGTATTCCACGTGAAGATGGTTTTGATATTACTGTTGCGTCTGAAATCATGGCGATTCTTTGCTTAGCTACTGATATTAAAGACCTTAAAGAACGCTTGGCTAACATTGTAGTTGCTTACCGTTATGACCGTACACCTGTTTATGTGCGTGATCTTGAAATCGAGGGTGCACTTACACTTATTCTTAAAGATGCCATCAAACCTAACTTGGTACAAACAATTTATGGGACACCAGCTTTGGTACACGGTGGTCCATTTGCCAACATTGCTCATGGATGTAACTCAGTTCTAGCTACATCTACAGCGCTACGTTTGGCAGATTATACAATTACGGAAGCAGGTTTCGGTGCTGACCTTGGTGCTGAAAAATTCCTTGATATCAAGACTCCAAACCTCCCAACAACTCCTGATGCTGTTGTTATAGTTGCGACACTTCGTGCCCTTAAAATGCACGGTGGGGTAGCCAAGACTGACCTCTCTGAAGAAAATGTTCAAGCTGTTCGTGATGGCTTCGCTAACTTGAAACGTCATGTGGAAAATGTTCGTAAATTCGGTCTTCCTGCAGTCGTTGCTATTAACGAGTTTGTTGCTGATACAGAAGCTGAAATTGCAGCCCTTAAAGAACTTTGTGCAGAAATCGATGTTCCTGTTGAATTGGCTAGCGTTTGGGCTAATGGTGCTGATGGTGGTATTGACCTTGCCAACGCGGTAGTTGATGCTGTTGAAAATGGGAATGCTGACTATAAACGTCTTTATTCTGATGATGATAGCTTGGAAGCGAAAATCACTAAGATTGTTACTGAAATCTATGGTGGTAAATCAGTTGTCTTCGAGAAAAAAGCTAAGAACCAACTTAAACAATTTGCAGAATTCGGTTGGGATAAATTGCCAGTATGTATGGCCAAAACACAATATAGCTTCTCAGATAACCAATTCTTACTTGGAGCACCAGAAGGCTTTGATATCACTATTCGTGAGTTTGTTCCTAAAACAGGTGCTGGATTCATCGTGGCTCTCACAGGTGATGTTATGACCATGCCAGGTCTTCCAAAAGCTCCTGCAGCCCTAAAAATGGATGTTGCTGAAGATGGAACAGCAGTTGGTTTATTCTAAGGATAACGAACGATGGACATAAAGCAGTACCTTATGGTGCTGCTTTTTTTACCAGTTATGAAAAACTTAAGGAAAGTATGGTAAAATGAATCTAAATAAAAGAAGAACAAAGCACTAGAAGATTAGGTGTATTTTAGATATAATGATAAGACTTAGTCAAGGTGTTCTTTATATCTTTGACACCTAGCAAGGGGGATAATTATGATTAAAATTTTACTAGTAGAAGATGATTTGAGTTTGTCCAACTCAGTTTTTGATTTTTTAGATGACTTTGCGGATGTAATGCAAGTATTTGATGGAGATGAAGGTCTTTACGAAGCTGAAAGTGGTGTTTATGATTTGATTCTCTTGGACTTAATGTTACCTGAAAAAGATGGTTTTACAGTTCTTAGAGAATTACGTGATAAAGGTGTAACGACTCCTGTTCTTATCATGACTGCTAAGGAAAGTCTAGACGATAAGGGGCATGGCTTCGAACTTGGAGCTGATGATTATCTAACCAAGCCTTTCTATTTAGAAGAATTGAAGATGCGTATTCAAGCACTTTTGAAACGTTCTGGTAAATTTGACCAAAATACTCTTTCTTTTGGAGATGTTCGTGTCAATCTTGCTACAAATTCTACCTATGTGGGCGATAAAGAAGTAGAACTTCTTGGTAAAGAATTTGATTTATTGGTCTACTTCCTACAAAATCAAAACGTTATCTTGCCTAAGTCGCAAATTTTTGATCGTCTTTGGGGATTTGATAGTGACACCACTATCTCTGTTGTTGAAGTTTATGTTTCGAAAATTCGTAAGAAACTTAAAGGAACAGACTTTGCTGCCAACCTCCAAACCTTGAGAAGTGTGGGGTACATTTTGAAGAATGCTGACTAAATTTTTCAATTATCTCTTTAGGAGAATCAAGTCAGAAGGATTTAAGTCTTTCATTCATTTCTTTGCCACTTTTTCTGGTATTTTCCTTGTCATGACTGTCATGATTTTGCAGATTCTGAGTTACGGTGTTTATTCCAATGTGGACTCTAGTCTGAAAATGGCAGCGACTAAGACCAATTCTTATTTAGAAATGGAAATGCTAAAACGAGAACTATTTCTGACCTCTGAGGTAGATCAAAATAATACGACAACCATTTATCAGGCTTATGATACTAAAAGCTCTACAGATGAAACACCTGACTCGAGTGGCTCTAAGAAAGAATCTAAGAAGGAATCAAAGATGAAAGATGCCCCACACGATTTATCTGTTGCTGCTAATACCAGTGTTTTAGTGCTTGATAAGAATGGGGAGGTTCTCAATGCAGTCGACAAATTTTCTAGTTTGTCCAATTTACCAATAGATAAAAATAACATTGATGTAATCAGTAAGGGAAGTGCTCAGAATTATTTCGATCAAACGGAAAAGTACCGTCTGATTACTGAAAAAGTTGATAATAGTCTCTATCCTGATGCTAAGTACCTTGTGATTGCCATCAATACGACGCAATTAGAAGAAGCCACTGAACGATATGTAAAACTAATTGTCATTATGATGAGCTTTTTCTGGCTACTATCCATAGCTGCTAGTTTGTATTTGGCAAAATGGTCAAGACGGCCTATACAGGAAAGTCTGGAGAAGCAGAAGGCATTTGTTGAGAATGCTAGCCATGAGTTACGTACGCCACTTGCTGTGATTCAAAACCGACTAGAGGCGCTTTTCCGCAAGCCTGAGAGCACCATTTTAGATAATTCAGAGAATATTGCTTCAAGTCTTGATGAAGTACGTAATATGCGTCTTTTGACAACTAATCTTTTGAATTTAGCTCGTCGTGATGATGGCATAAAACCAGAAGTCGAAACCTTAGAACCTGATTTCTTTGATACAGTATTTACCAATTATGCTATGATTGCTGAAGAAAACGAGAAAGGATTTTCGGCCAAAAACCAAGTTAGCCGTCCAATCCATACTGATAAAACGCTACTGAAGCAGCTAATGACGATTTTATTTGATAATGCTATTAAGTATACAGAAGATGATGGACATGTTATCTTTACAGTTCGCACTAATGACCGACATCTTTATATTTCGGTGGCTGATAATGGTCCTGGTATATCAGATAGTGATAAGAAAAAAATCTTTGATCGATTTTATCGAGTAGATAAGGCTAGAACTAGACAAAAAGGTGGGTTTGGACTGGGCTTATCACTAGCGCAACAAATTGTTTTAGCTCTTAAAGGAACAATTGTTGTCAAGGACAATCATCCGAAGGGGACTATTTTTGAAGTTAAAATTACTGGAGTTTAATTAATAAAGAAAACCTGCTAGCTTATGGTCTAGCAGGTTTTTATGTTATAAGGTAATAAAAAAACTCCTGAATGGAGCTTTTAATTAGTTAGCCAATTTAGCTGCAAGACGTGATTTATCGCGGCTTGCTTTGTTTTTATGAATCAAACCTTTAGAAGCGGCTTTATCGATGCTAGCAGATGCAGCACGGTAAGCTTCTTCAGTTGGGTTAGCGTTGAATGCTTTGATAGCAGTACGCAAAGCTGATTTTTGAGCTGAGTTTTGTTCGTTTTGTTTAACGTTAAGTTCAGCGCGTTTGATAGCTGATTTAATATTTGCCAATGTTTTCACCTCCAAAATTTATCTAACTATGTCATTATACGTTATTTTAGACCCCTTGGCAAGCTTTTTCTATTTTTTTAAGTGGATGAAGTCGATTTTATGATTGTCTCCCTTATGAAGAATCAGTTCGGCTCGGCTTCGTGTAGGTTCGATATAATTTTCCAGGTTAACCAAATTGATATCACGCCAAGTTTTTTGTGCTAAAGATAAGGCTTCATCTTTACTAAATTTAGTGAAACGATGGTAATAGTTGTTTTCATCTTTCTTGGCGAGCTCAAGAAGGGTTTGAAAACGTTCGAGATACCATGATTCGATATTATTAACTTCAGCATCAATGTAAAGAGAAAAATCGAAATAGTCACTCATGTAGAGTCGTTGGTTAATGGGATTCTGGAAAACATTAATCCCTTCGACAATCAAAAAATTGGGCTGTCTGATTTCTTGTGTAAGACCTGGTACAATATCATAAATTTCATGGGAGTAAACAGGAATATTGACATCACCACCATTTTTTATAGTATCTAAAAAATTGAGAAGAAGCGGCATATCGTAGGATTCAGGGAAACCCTTACGGTTAAGGATGTCTTTTTCTTTCAAGACTTGGTTAGGATAGAGAAAGCCATCGGTTGTTACAAGTTCAACCTTAGATTGGGGGAAGGTACGTTGTAACAAGAGTTGAAGCAAACGACTGGTAGTGGATTTGCCAACAGCAACTGAACCAGATACCCCAATAATAAATGGACGATTAGTCTGTGATTTTTGTAAAAAGATACTCTTAGAAAAGGTTAAATCATTGGCCGTTTTCTGATAGATACGAATGAGATTGATAAGGGGAAGATAAATATCACTAACTTCTTGCACATCAATCTTATCATTAAGGCTACGAATGGAATCCAGTTCTTCCGCAGTTAATGGGGCATTACCTTCTTTATGAAGGCGTTGCCACTCCTTACGTGATATCGTTTCGAAATTGATAAATTCATTTAACATAGCTAACATTATAGCAGAAAAAAAGCCTGAATGTAAGCCTTGTCATATCGCTAGCCTTACTTTGGTATTTATGATACGATAAAGAGAAAGGACTATCTAGAAGGAAAAAAATAATGTCAAAAATGTATTATGCTGAGACGCCAGATGCGGCTCACGATATTCATGATTTAAAGGTAAATTTGTTAGGAGAAAGTTTTCAGTTTTATACGGATGCTGGGGTTTTTTCTAAAAAAATGATTGATTATGGAAGTCAAGTGCTTTTGAGTGCTTTAGATTTGGAAGCTGGAAACACACTATTAGATGTGGGCTGTGGCTACGGTCCTCTTGGTATTAGTTTGGCCAAGGTACAAGGAGTCAAAGTCACAATGATTGACATCAATAGTAGGGCAATTGATTTAGCGAAACAAAATGCTGAACGAAATAAGGTTGAAGCTACTATTTTCCAATCAAATATCTATGAAAATGTTACTGGAAGTTTTGACTATATTATTTCTAATCCACCTATCCGTGCTGGGAAGAAGGTGGTTCATCAAGTTATTGAGGAGGCATATGGTTATCTCAATCAAGGTGGTAACCTAACTATTGTTATTCAGAAAAAACAAGGAGCTCCGTCAGCTAAGGCTAAGATGGAGGATGTGTTTGGTAATGCTGAAGTCGTTAAAAAGGATAAAGGATACTATATCCTTAGAAGTGAGAAAATATGAGAACAGTTGATTTAATTGAAAAGAAAAGAGATGGTGGCGAGTTAAGCACAGAAGAAATTTCATATCTCATTAATGGCTATGTGTCTGGGAAAATTCCAGACTATCAGATAGCTGCACTGGCGATGGCAATTTATTATCAAGGTATGTCTATTCGTGAAATCCATGATTTGACCACTGATATGGTTGCTTCAGGCGAACAATATGATTTGTCAGAAATTCCAGGTGTTAAGGTAGATAAACATTCGACCGGTGGTGTTGGTGATAAGGTAACCATCATCCTTATGCCACTTGTAGCTAGCTTTGGTGTTCCAGTAGCTAAGATGAGTGGTCGTGGTCTTGGACATACAGGTGGAACGATTGACAAATTAGAGTCTATCAAAGGCTATCAGGTTGAGCGTAGTAAGGCAGAGTTCATTCAGCAAGTTAAAGACATTGGAATTTCCCTCATTGGTCAGTCTGAGCATTTAGTTAAGGCTGATAAACTTCTTTATGCCTTGCGTGATGTCACTGCAACAGTAAATTCCATTCCTCTAATCGCAAGCTCTGTTATGTCCAAAAAAATTGCAGCAGGTGCTGATAAGATTTTACTGGATGTTACTGTTGGTCAAGGTGCTTTCATGAAAAACATGTCTGATGCTGAAAAATTATCAGAGACCATGGTTGCATTAGGACATGAGGTTAATCGTGAAACAATTGCAGTTATTACAGATATGAGCCAGCCACTAGGTAAAGCTATTGGTAACCGCTTGGAAGTCACTGAGGCTATTGAAATTATGCAAGGTAAGGGACGTGAAGACATCACTGACTTTATCTGTGAGTTAGCTGAGATTCTATTAGATTTAGCTCAAGTTAAAGCTAGTCAGGCAGAGATTCGTCAGCACTTAGTGGGTGGAAAAGCCCTTGCTAAGTTTGAAGAACTCATTCAAACTCAGGGTGGTGATTTGACTGATCTTTATCGTCATAGCAGTGCTCCTGTCATTACAGATATTTATGCCCATAAAACGGGTTACATTATAGAGTTGCCTGCTATGGCGTTTGGGAAATTTGCCATGCAATTGGGAGCAGGTCGAGCTACTAAGTCAGATAGTCTTAATTATGAAACGGGAATTGTATTTGAAAAGAAAGTTGGCGATGCAGTAGCTCAAGGAGACCTTATTGCCAAGGTCTATAGTCAAGAAATTTTATCTGAAAAAATGCTGACTGAATTTGAAAAAAATGTTATTATTGATAGTGAATGTAAAGAAACGACAGAAATATTAAAGATAATTCGCTAAGCCTTAATTTTATACTAATCAAGGAGTTTGTTTATGTCTGTTAATAGCTATATTGACCATACCTTACTAAAAGCTGATGCTAACAAAGAACAGATTCTTTCCCTAATTGATGAGGCTAAGAAGTATGAGTTTGCCAGTGTCTGTGTTAATCCAACTTGGGTTAAAACGGCAGCTGAATTGCTTAAAGATAGTTCTGTTAAAGTTTGTACAGTTATTGGTTTTCCTTTGGGAGCAACGACCTCTGCAGTTAAGGCTTTTGAAACCAAGGATGCTATTGCTAATGGTGCAGATGAAGTTGATATGGTAATCAATATCGGTGCTCTTAAATCTAGAAATCTTAAATTAGTCGAAGACGACATTAAAGCTGTTGTTGAAGCTAGTGGAAGAAAACTTGTAAAGGTTATTATTGAAACTTGTCTTCTGACCGATGAAGAAAAGGTCGAAGCTTGCCAATTAGCAAAACTGGCAGGTGCAGATTTTGTGAAGACCTCTACGGGTTTTTCTACTGGTGGCGCAACAATTGAAGATATTGAACTTATGCGAGAGGCTGTTGGTCCTACTATGGGAGTCAAGGCATCTGGTGGAGCACGCACACTTGAGGCGGCTCAAGCCTTTATCAAAGCTGGTGCTACCCGTATTGGTACTTCGTCAGGAGTTGCCATTATGAAAGGTCAAGAAAGCCATGATAGCTACTAAAAAAGAGCAAGTAATAAAAGCAGCACAAGAAGCAGCTGAAAATGCCTATGTTCCCTATTCTCGTTTTAGAGTTGGAGCAGCATTGCTTACAAAGGATGGGCAAATTTTTCAAGGCTGTAACATTGAGAATGCCTCATTCGGATTGACCAATTGTGCAGAGAGGACAGCCATTTTTAAGGCGGTATCCGAAGGGTATAGAGATTTTGAATGTCTTGCAGTCTACGGAGATACCAAAGATCCCATCTCACCATGTGGTGCTTGTCGCCAAGTAATGGTTGAATTTTTAAAATCTGATTCTAAAGTGATTCTTATCGCTGAAGATAACTCGACAGTCGAGATGACAGTCGGAGAGTTGTTACCATACTCTTTTACGGACTTACAATAGTCTAGTTGTTTTATTCTTTATTAAGCAAGTTTTCTTGCAAGTTATAGGAGGAGTGTTCAAGATGAAATTGAACAAGAAAATTATCGGGCTTGGTCTTGTTGCTGTAGCAGCACTTGGTCTTGCAGCATGTGCACGTGGCGGACGCGGCGGATCATCAGCTGATTCAAAAGTTAAAGCTGCTATCGTTACAGATACTGGTGGTGTTGATGATAAATCATTTAACCAATCAGCATGGGAAGGTCTTCAAGCTTGGGGTAAAGCTAACAAACTTGAAAAAGATTCTGGCTACAATTACTTCCAATCTGGTTCAGAGTCTGACTTTGCAACAAACTTGTCTTCAGCACAAAGTCAAGGCTACAATCTCATCTTTGGTGTTGGTTTTGCTCTTCATGATGCAGTAGCAGACGCAGCTAAAGAACACGAAGATGTGAACTATGTAATTATTGACGATGTTATTAAAGACCAAAAGAACGTTGAAAGCGTTTTGTTTGCCGATAATGAAGGTGCTTACCTTGCAGGTATCGCAGCAGCTATGCAATCAAAAACAAATAAAGTTGGTTTCATCGGTGGTCAAACATCAGACACAATTACACGTTTTGAAGCTGGTTTCACAGCTGGTGCTAAGTCAGTAAAACCTGACATCGATGTACAAGTTCAATATGCTGAATCATTCTCTGATGCAGCTAAAGGGACAACAATCGCTTCAACAATGTATGCTTCAGGCGTTGACGTAATCTACCAAGCTGCTGGTGGTACTGGTACTGGTGTCTTCACAGCTGCTAAAGAAGTTAACGAAAAACTTGATGCTGACAGTGATAAGAAAGTATGGGTAATCGGTGTTGACCGTGACCAAACAGCAGAAGGTAATTATACATCTTCAGACAAGAAAAAATCTAACTTTGTTTTGACTTCAACAATCAAACAAGTTGGTACAGTTGTTAAAGATATTGCTAACGGACAAGTCAAAGGCGATAAATTCGAAGGTGGTAAAACTAAGACTTACGGTATCAAAGACGGTGGTGTTGACATTGTAACGTCTAATCTTCCTTCAGATATCAAGGATGCAGTAGAAAAAGCTAAAGAACAAATCAAGAATGGTGAATTGAAACCAACTGATGGTCTTAGCAAATAATAGTTAAGTATAAGTCTTTATAGAACTTAGACTGAGACAAATTTTTGTCTCAGCAAAGGGAAGCAGTTAATGCCCCCCTTTGCTGAAATAAAAATTATTCTTGAAAGGAGATTGTATGACGAAGTCAAATGTCATTGAGATGCACAATATTACCAAAAAATTTGGTGAATTCGTGGCAAATGACCATATCAATCTTGATGTGAGACAAGGAGAGATCCATGCCCTCCTCGGTGAAAATGGTGCAGGTAAGTCAACTTTAATGAATATGCTTTCAGGTCTTTTGCAACCTACGAGCGGTACCATTAAGGTTAAAGGACAAGAGGTGACGATTGATTCACCATCTAAAGCAACGAAACTGGGGATTGGGATGGTTCACCAACACTTTATGTTGGTTGAAGCTTTTACAGTTGCTGAAAATATCATCCTTGGTAGTGAGGTAACTAAAGCTGGTGGTGTTCTTGATATGAAGAAGGCTATCAAGGAAATTACTGAACTCTCTGTAAAATACGGTCTTGCGGTAGATCCAACTGCCAAAGTAGCAGATATCTCTGTTGGTGCTCAACAGCGTGTTGAAATCCTTAAGACTTTGTATCGTGGGGCTGATATTTTGATCTTCGATGAGCCGACCGCGGTATTGACTCCGTCTGAAATTACTGAACTTCTAAACATTATGAAGACCTTGGTTAAGGAAGGCAAGTCAATTATTCTGATTACCCATAAGTTGGATGAAATTCGAGCAGTTTCTGACCGTGTCACTGTCATTAGACGTGGTAAATCAATTGATACGGTAACGATTGAAGGGTCAACAAATGCTGACTTGGCCGAAATGATGGTTGGCCATCAGGTTTCCTTCAAGACAGAGAAAATTCCTTCAAATCCAAAAGAAGTTGTTCTTTCTATTAAAGATTTGGTGGTTAACGAGAACCGAGGAATTCCTGCTGTTAAAAATCTATCATTAGATGTTCGTGCTGGTGAGATTATCGGTATTGCCGGTATCGATGGCAATGGTCAGACAGAACTTGTCCAAGCGATTACAGGACTTCGTAAAGTTAAGTCAGGTGATATTACCATCAAGGGTGAATCGATTATTCATAAGACAACTCGTCAGATTACTGAAATGAGTGTTGGTCATATTCCTGAAGATCGTCACCGTGATGGTATGGTCCTTGAAATGACAGTTGCTGAAAATATCGCTCTTCAAACCTACTACAAAGAACCAAATTCTAAGAATGGTATCTTGAACTATAATGTCATCAATGCTAAAGCGCGTGAATTGATGAAAGAATTTGATGTTCGTGGTGCAGGAGAGTTAATTGCTGGTGGTGAATTGTCAGGTGGTAACCAACAAAAAGCTGTTATCGCTCGTGAGATTGATCGTGACCCAGAACTTCTTATTGTAAGTCAACCAACTCGAGGTCTTGACGTTGGTGCCATTGAGTACATCCGTAAACGTATTATCGCAGAACGTGATAAAGGTAAGGCTGTGATTGTTGTCAGCTTTGAATTGGATGAAATTCTTGATATGTCAGACAGAATTGCGGTTATCTATGATGGTGCAATTCAGGGAATTCTAGATCCTGCTGAAACGAATAAGCAAGATCTTGGTATTCTTATGGCTGGGGGGCAATTGAATAAGGAGGAAGCAAATGTCTAAAAAAGTACAAAATTGGGCAGTTCCTTTAATTGCTGTCCTCTTGGGAATGCTGATTGGAGCCGTTTTGATGTTGATTTTCGGTTACGATCCATTCTGGGCTTACTATGATCTTTTCACAACGGCCTTCGGCTCTTTGAAAAATATTGGTGAAATTCTTCGTGCCATGAGTCCGCTGATTCTGATTGCACTAGGATTCTCTGTTGCATCTAAGGCAGGTTTCTTTAACGTTGGTTTGCCAGGACAGGCCTTGGCAGGATGGGTTTCTGCCGTATGGTTTGCTTTGTCATTCCCTGACTTACCAAAGGTGATTTCAGTTATCTGTACAGTCATTATCGGTCTGGTTGCAGGTGGTATCGCTGGGGCTATTCCAGGTATTCTCCGTGCTTACTTGGGAACTAGTGAGGTCATTGTTACCATCATGATGAACTACATCATTTTGTATGTAGCAAACAATATTATTCGCTTTGGATTTACAGCTGATATGTTGCGTTCTTCAGAAGCTTCTAACAAGGTTGTAGCCTCAGCTAGTTATCAAACAGAGTACTTATCTCAAATAACTGGTGGTTCGCGTTTCAATATTGGTTTCTTCCTGGCTCTTGCGGCTGCCTTCTTAGTTTGGTTCTTGCTTAAGAAAACAACAACTGGTTTTGAAATTACATCTGTAGGTCTTAATCCTCATGCTTCAGAGTATGCAGGGATGTCATCTAAACGTGTTATTATCATGTCAATGATTATCTCAGGTGCTCTATGTGGTCTTGGAGGAACAGTAGAAGGACTTGGTACATTCCAAAATGTCTTCGTTCAAAACGCTTCATTGGCTATCGGTTGGAACGGTATGGCGGTTGCGCTTTTAGCGTCTAACTCACCTATCGGTATCCCATTTGCCGCCCTTCTTTATGGTGTTTTGTCTATTGGTAAGAGTGGTATGATTGGTGTTCCACCTGAAATTATCGATGTTGTTTCAGCCTTGATTATCTTCTTTGTTGGTGCTAATTACATCATTAGATATTGGGTTCGCCCTCGTCATAAATCAGTGAAAGCTAAAGGAGGACAAAACTAATATGGACTTTATTACAATTATAGCCTTGATTGTTGCCTCTATGTTGAAGTATTCAGCACCATTGATTTTTACAAGTATCGGTGGAACTTTCTCTGAACGAGGCGGTATCGTAAATGTCGGCCTTGAAGGAATTATGGTAATTGGTGCTTTCGCAGGTGTCCTCTTTAACTTGACTTTTGCAGAAAGTTTTGGAGATGCGACACCTTGGATTGCTGCGATTGTAGCAGGTCTGGTTGGTGTTCTCTACTCATTGCTCCATGCTGTTGCGACAATTAACTTCCGAGCTGACCATGTTGTCTCTGGTACAGTGTTGAACCTTATCGCACCATCTTTGGCAGTGTTCTTGACACGTGTTATCTATGGTGCTGGTCAAACACCTGCTATCAGTTATAACTTTAAGACTGTGTCCTTCCCAATCTTAGATCATGTCCCTTTCTTGGGTAAAGTTTTCTTCACTAATGTTTCTTTGGTAGCATATGTTGCTATCTTGGTTTCAGTAGCATCATGGTGGCTCATCTTTAAGACCCGCTTTGGTTTGCGACTTCGCTCAGTTGGTGAACACCCACAGGCAGCAGATACACTTGGGATTAACGTCTATCGTATGCGTTACTATGGCGTTATGATTTCGGGCTTCCTTGGTGGTGTTGGTGGTGCGGTTTATGCACAATCTATCTCAAACAACTTTGCCGTTACAACAATTGCAGGTCCTGGTTTCATCGCCTTGGCTGCTATGATTTTTGGTCGTTGGAGTCCAATTGGAGCTATGCTCTCAAGTTTGTTCTTTGGATTGTCACAATCATTGGCAATCATTGGAAAACAGCTTCCACTCATTTCACATGTACCAAATGTGTATTTGCAAATTGCACCATATATCTTGACAATTATTGTCTTGGCTGCTTTCTTCGGTAAAGCCGTTGCACCTAAGGCAGATGGTGTTAACTATATCAAATCTAAATAGGCACTCTACAGTGTCTCGGATAAGAAGGCCTATCGGCCTTCTTTTTTAATCGAGTAAAAAAGCTTGTCAATACTTACTAAAGTAGGTATGACAAGCTTTTGTTTTTATGAAAAATGTGGGTTAAAGACCTTCTCGTGACCAATAGTGGTATCCCATCCATGTCCTGGGAAAACTTTGTAGTGGTTAGGAAGTGTAAAAAGTTGCTCTTGAATACTAGTGAGTAATTGTTCGTGGTTACCTGATGGAAGGTCCCAGCGTCCAATTGTTTCTTTAAAGAGGGCATCACCAGAAAATACAGTTTCTTCTCTATCAAAGATAAAAGAAACACCTCCAATAGAGTGTCCTGGAGTTGGAACAACTTTAAACTGAAAGTTGTTGATGTTATAATCTTCAGTAAAATCGAAGTAGTGTTCTGCAGGATTGACAATAACGTCTTCCATATCGTCGTGACGTGGGAGTCCAGATAAATTATCAATAGGACTCATCAACCAGTCTTTTTCAGCTTCAGCAACATAGACAGGAGGATGATTATATGCCTGACGGACTGCCTCAACGCTCATAATGTGGTCGTAATGTGTATGTGTCAAAAGGATAGCAGCAACTGGTTTGTCGATTGCTTTAAGTTCAGCTAAGATAGCAGAAGTATCACTTCCTGGATCAATGACTAGACAGGCTGTATCGTTTTCTAAAATATAGGTGTTTTCCTGAGCAACAGGATTTAAAATTCGTCTTATTTTCATAGTTCTAGTGTAGCACGAATTTCAGGCTTTTTCCAATATCAGAATGATGGCTTTGTCTTTTTTTGGTGCTTTGTATATGCTATAATAAGGTCACTATGAGTGAAAAAAACACGAATAAATATGCCATTGTTGATTTGGAAGCAACCTCCGCTTCGTCAACGGCTAGTATTATACAGGTGGGAATTGTTATCATGCAAAATGGTCAGGTGGTTGACGAATTTGCGAGTGATGTTAACCCACACCAAGAACTCGATGAGCACATTATTCATTTAACAGGAATTACCGATCAGCAGTTGGCCCAAGCACCAGATTTTTCAGAAATTGCCAGAACCATTTTTGAACTGATTGAGGACTGTATTTTTGTTGCCCATAATGTTAAATTTGATGCCAATTTGCTTGCAGAGGCACTTTTTATGGAAGGTTTCGAATTAAGGACGCCTCGTGTTGATACAGTCGAATTGGCTCAGGTCTTTTATCCAACGTTCGAACAATATAAGTTATCTCATTTATCCAAGGTTCTTAATCTTGACTTAGCTCAAGCCCATACCGCTATTGAAGATGCGAGAGCGACCGGACAGCTTTTGTTTCATTTGATGGATAAGATTGCCAGCTTACCTAGACAGACCATTGAGATGCTTTTGACTTTTTCAGATAATCTACTTTTTGAGACTGAGTTGGTTATTCGTGACGCTATAAGAGGTCAAAATTTAGGTCTTTCAAAGGAATATGTCATGCTTGAAGAATCTGGAATTGTTCTTCGTAGACCTGTGGCTTATAAGACGGAACGAAAACTGTCTCAAGATTTTGCTACCAATATTGCTCTCTTAGATTTGGAATCAAGACCTAAACAAAGAGAGTTTGCTGAGGCAGTAAGGAAGGAGCTTGATAATACTGCTATTTCCATGATTCAGGCTCAGACTGGAATTGGGAAAACCTATGGCTATTTGCTTCCCTTGTTAGCACAATCTGATGTAGACAAAGTGGTGGTGGCTGTTCCAACCAAGCTTCTTCAAAATCAGATTATGAATCAGGAAGCTAAAGCATTATCGGATGTCTTTAATATTAACTTTCATAGTCTCAAAGGACCTCAGAATTATATCAAGTTGGATGCCTTCTACCAAACTTTACTTCGTCAGGATAGTAACCGTTTGATTAATCGTTACAAAATGCAACTCTTAGTTTGGTTGACTGAAACGAAGACAGGAGATCTTGATGAAATCAGACAAAAACAGCGCTATATGGCCTATTTTGATGAGATTAAGCACGATGGTAAGTTAAAGGTGGATAGTCTTTTTGCTGAATATGATTTTTGGCTACAGTCCTACCAAAAAGCCCAAGAAGCTAGGGTAGTTGTGACCAATCATGCTTATCTTTTGACGCGTATGGAAGATGATCATGATTTTGTTCGAGGAAAAACCCTTGTGATTGATGAGGGACAAAAGATGGTCTTGGCTTTGGAACAATTTTCACGTCATCAAGTCAATCTTACAGTCCTTTTGCAACATATCCATCGTATTCTTGATAGTGGTAATCAAAACTTACTTCAACAACGCTTGCTCGAAAATTTGCAGTTTGAAGTTAGCCATCTAATCCAAGAACACCAACAATTTCCTCAGAAGCAGTATAATCGCCAGCAATTAGATTGTTTGCTACAAACCATTTCTGAACTGGAAGGTGAAAGTGATTTGATGGAGATGTTGTCTCCACTGAAGACACCCCTTTACAGCCATTTTTGGCTTGAAACAGACTATTATCAGGAACATCGTGTGACTTATTTAAAGGCGTCACGTCAAGAACTCTTAGAACTTTCAGCCTATCTACCAAGTGCTCAAAAAGTGATAATTGTTTCAGCAACTATTGATGTAGGCCCTGATGTTGATGTGGCTGATTTGTTAGGCTTAAAACAGGTACGCAAGGTTAGCCTTCCAATGAACACTTTACCCAATCAAGCTATTTGGATTGATCAAAGCATGCCTATGATTGGAGTTTCTTCTGAGGAGGAGTATGAAGTTGCTCTTGCAAAGCGTCTCCAGAAGCTATCTGAAATGGAATATCCAATTTTAGTACTATTCACGTCTCGAAAGAGTATGATGGCTGTTTCGGATTTATTGGATCATAGGGAAGTTCGTCACCTAACTCAAGAGAAAAATGGGACAGCTTTTAATGTCAAAAAACGATTTGATAGAGGTGAGACTAATCTCCTTCTTGGTATGGGGTCATTCTGGGAAGGTGTTGACTTTGCTCAACAAGATAGGGTAATTGAGGTTATTGCACGTCTGCCGTTTGACAATCCTAAGGATCCTTTCTATCAAAAGATTGAATCTTGGTTTTCTAAGCAAGGAAAGAGTACCTTTGAGAGTTACAGTCTTCCAATGACGGTTTTACGTTTCAAACAAGCTATCGGACGTGCCCAAAGACGCCCAGAACAGCGTTCAGCTATTCTTCTTATGGATAATCGCCCACTCGTTAAGAGCTATGGAAAACTATTTCTAAAAGAAGTCACACAAGAAGTGGCGCTTAAGTATGCTAAGTTTGAGCAAGTCAAAGAGGATATTAAGGATTTCTTAGAAAAAGAAAGTTAACTTTTTAAAACAAACCTTTTCTAAGATTACTCAGGCTTTATGAATTTTACTGAGTTATAAAAAAGATAGACTTAATTGCTCAATACTAGCTATATTGCTATGTAAAGATTTATCATTTTCTGATATAATAAATTCAGAAACTTTTTTAGGAGGCATTATGCGTAAACAACGTTCACCTTGGACAAAAAAGCAACAGCTCATTTTTGGAATAATTGTAATCGTTGTGACCTTAATTGCCTCTGTGACTGCTATTCTTATTGTAGCGACTAAGCCTTACGTAGACGCTGAAAAGAAGGTTATTGCCATAGCAGAGAGCAAAGCAGACATAAGGACTGTTACTGAATTTGATATCTACCATGGTGAGGCTACCTATTATGGACTTCTTGGAAAGTCTGGTCAAGGTGAGAAACTAGCTGTTATCGTGAGTCATGATTCAGGTGAGGTTGATATCTACAAGCAAGCTGATGGTATTAGTAAGTCAGTGGCTAAGAAAGCTGCTAAGGCCTATGGTGCTAAGGAGATATCCTATGTTCACCTAGGAAAATATGGCAAAACTCCTATTTGGGAAGTGAAGTCAGGAACCCAGTATTATCTGGTTGATTTTATCTCAGGTCAGGTTATTAAAGTGGAAGGACTATAATGAAATGACAAAATTATCAAATCGTGTATTACAAATGGAAGAAAGTGTTACTTTAGCTGCCAGTGCGCGTGCTAAAGCTCTTAAAGCTCAAGGACGTGATATTTTGAGTTTGACACTTGGTGAACCAGATTTTGTAACACCTAAGAACATTCAAGATGCGGCCATTACTTCTATTGAAAATGGTAAAGCAAGTTTTTATACCGTGGCTTCTGGACTTCCGGAACTCAAGGATGCGATCAGCACTTACATGGAAAATTTCTATGGTTATGCTGTGAAACCAAATGAGGTTGTTGTCGGCACTGGTGCTAAGTTTATCTTATATGCTTTCTTTGCTACGGTCATTAATCCTGGTGATGAAGTCATTATTCCAACACCTTGCTGGGTTTCTTACGTAGACCAAGTTAAAATGGTTGAGGGTGTTCCGGTTACTTTCCAAACGACTGAAGCTAATCACTTTAAAGCAACGGTTGAACAGCTTGAAGCTGCTCGAACTGAAAAAACTAAGGTTGTCTTGCTTAATTCTCCATCAAATCCAACGGGAATGATTTACAGCAAGGAAGAATTGCAAGCAATCGGTGACTGGGCGGTTGAGCACGATATTTTGATTTTAGCAGATGATATCTATGGCCGTTTGGTCTATAATGGCAATACTTTCACACCCATTTCTAGTCTTTCAGATGCGATTCGTAAGCAAACAATTGTGATTAATGGTGTTTCCAAGACCTATGCTATGACAGGTTGGCGCGTGGGATTTGCTGTAGGAGATCCAGAAATTATTTCAGGAATGGCGAAAATTATTAGCCAAACAACATCAAATCTTACAGCAGTTTCTCAATACGCTGCTATTGAAGCCTTAACTGGTGATCAGTCTTCTATCGAAGAAATGCGTCAGGCCTTTGAAGAACGTTTGAATACAATTTATCCACTCCTAGCTGAAGTACCTGGTTTTGAAGTCATCAAACCTCAAGGTGCCTTTTACCTCTTCCCTAATGTTAAAAAAGCGATGGAAATCAAGGGTTATACAGATGTCAATGATTTTACAAATGCTATTCTTGAAGAGGCTGAAGTGGCTTTGGTAACAGGTGCAGGATTCGGCGCACCTGAAAATATTCGTCTTAGCTATGCAACAGACTTGGATACTTTGAAAGAAGCAGTCCGCCGAATCAAAGCCTTTATGGAAAAATAGAATTAATATAGATTAAAAGAAAAGAGAAGTAATTACATGTCTAAACAATTAGTTTCAATTATCGATGTGCCTAAACACGTGGGTGAAGAAATCACTATCGGTGCATGGGTAGCTAACAAATCAGGTAAAGGGAAATTGGCCTTTCTTCAATTGCGTGACGGAACTGCCTTCTTCCAAGCTGTAGCTTTTAAACCTAACTTCATCGAAAAATACGGTGAAGAAGAAGGTACTGAAAAATTTGATACTGTTAAACGCCTTAGCCAAGAAACATCAGTTTATGTGACTGGTGTGGTTAAAGAAGATGAACGTTCAAAATTTGGTTACGAGTTGGATGTGACAGCAGTAGAAGTCATCGGTGAGTCACATGATTACCCAATCACACCAAAAGAACACGGAACTGACTTCTTGATGGATAATCGTCACCTTTGGTTGCGTTCACGTAAACAAATGGCTGTCCAACAAATTCGTAATGCCATTATTTACGCAACATACGAATTCTTTGATAAAAATGGTTTCATCAAATTTGATAGTCCAATTTTGTCAGGAAATGCTGCTGAAGATTCAACAGAATTGTTTGAAACGGATTACTTTGGTACACCAGCTTACCTAAGCCAATCTGGTCAGCTTTACCTTGAAGCTGGTGCTATGGCTCTTGGTCGTGTCTTTGACTTTGGTCCTGTTTTCCGTGCCGAAAAATCTAAAACACGCCGTCACTTGACTGAGTTCTGGATGATGGATGCTGAGTATTCATTCTTGTCACATGATGAGTCACTTGATTTGCAAGAAGCTTATGTTAAGGCTCTTATTCAAGGTGTTATTGATCGTGCGCCACAAGCTCTTGAAATCCTTGAACGTGATGTAGATCTTCTTAAGAAATACATTGCTGAGCCATTCAAACGCGTGTCTTATGATGAAGCTATCGACCTTCTTCAAGCGCATGAAAATGATGAAGATACAGATTATGAGCACCTTGAACATGGGGATGACTTCGGTTCACCACACGAAACTTGGATTTCAAACTATTTTGGTGTTCCAACATTCGTTGTTAATTATCCAGCAAGCTTTAAGGCCTTCTACATGAAACCAGTTCCTGGTAATCCTGAGCGCGTTCTTTGTGCAGATCTTTTGGCTCCAGAAGGTTATGGTGAAATCATCGGTGGTTCAATGCGTGAAGACGACTACGATGCCCTTGTAGCTAAAATGGATGAACTCGGAATGGACCGTTCAGAATACGAATTCTACCTTGACCTTCGTAAATATGGTTCAGTACCACACGGTGGTTTTGGTATCGGTATTGAACGTATGGTTACTTTCGTAGCTGGAACAAAACACATCCGTGAAGCTATTCCATTCCCACGTATGTTGCACCGTATCAAACCATAAGTAAAATTCTTTAGGAGTGCAAAAGTATGAAAAGATGTTTACTTGGTCTTTTGGCCTTGCTTTTTATGGTGTCAATGGTAGCTTGTAGCAAGTCTACTCCCTCACTAGAGGGTGAATGGCAGGCACAAGATGCCTTAAAGAAGGATTATACGATTGCCTTCAAGAAAGATAAGGTCAAGATTGGTGAGCAGGATTATAACTATACAGTGGATGGTCCTAAGTCTAAAGATGACTTTACCTATTATTCGCTAAAAGTAAAAGATCAGGGGAAAGAGACGTCTTATACGGTATTTTTCCCAACTAAATCCAAAGAGGTTGCTCTCTTTCTAGATCCAAATGATGAGAAAAAGCCCCTTAAGGGCCAAATGCTCTTTGCACTTAATAAAAAAGAAAAACCAGACTACTATAGCTATGTCAAAAAGTATCTGAAATAGTAGGAGAAGGATTAGCCTAGTGCTGATTCTTTTCTTTTTGGAATTATATGTTTCAATTTTCAGAATATTTTGTTATAATAGCAACATATTAGTCAAAGGAGAACTATCATGGCAAAAACTATTCATACTGATAAAGCACCAGCAGCAATCGGACCTTATGTTCAAGGTAAAATTGTTGGCAATCTTTTGTTTGCTTCTGGTCAAGTACCATTGTCACCAGAAACAGGTGAAATCATTGGCGAAACAATTCAAGAACAAACAGAACAAGTTCTTAAAAATGTTGGGGCTATTTTGGCAGAAGCTGGTACAGACTTTGACCACGTTGTCAAAACAACTTGCTTCCTAAGTGACATTAACGATTTCGTTCCATTTAACGAAGTGTATGCAACTGCCTTTACATCTGATTTTCCAGCACGTTCTGCAGTAGAAGTGGCACGCTTGCCAAAAGATGTTAAAATTGAAATCGAAGTTATTGCTGAGATTGATTAAGGAAGGGAGCCTTGGCTCTTTTCTTTTTTTCTCAACTATGATAAACTATTAAGGATAAATCATTTTCGATGTTTGGGAGACACCATCGCTAAAAAAAACCATTACTGGCGTTTTTTTTGGCTCCCTCAAGGAGCCTTTTTATGTGTCTCAAACATCACGAATAAAGAGGAATATTATGAAACGTCAATCAGCTTTGGTCGTCTTTAGTGGCGGTCAAGATTCTACTACCTGCCTTTTTTGGGCTCTAAAACATTATGAAACAGTTGAATTAGTTACTTTTGCTTACGGACAACGTCATAGCTTGGAAATTGAAGTAGCTAAAGAGATTGCACAAGAACAAGGCCTCAAACACCATGTTTTGGATATGTCTTTGCTTGGTCAAATTACTGAAAATGCCCTAACATCTGATATTGAGATTGAGGCAGAAGAAGGAGAGGTTCCTAATACCTTTGTAGATGGCCGTAATCATCTCTTCCTTTCTTTTGCAGCTGTTCTGGCTAAGCAACGTGGTATCACTGACATTGTTACGGGAGTTTGTGAGACAGACTTTTCCGGTTATCCAGACTGTCGTGATGTTTTTGTCAAATCGCTTAATGTTACACTTAATCTTGCCATGGCCTATGATTTCGTTATCCAAACTCCTCTCATGTGGTTAGATAAGGCTGAGACTTGGGCTTTGGCTGATCAACTTGGAGCTTTCGACTACGTTCGTGAAAAAACGCTGACTTGTTATAACGGTATTATTGGGACTGGTTGTGGGGAATGTCCTGCCTGCCATTTGCGCCAAAAAGGACTTGAAAAATATCTAGCAGAAAGAGGAGAAGCTTAATGTTCTTTGCACCGAAAGAAATCAAAAAAGAAACAGGTGAGTCTTTGGTTTACAATTCTCACCGTACAATGGTTTCTAAAGAGTTTACTTTTGATGCTGCCCATCATCTCTTTCATTATGAAGGCAAATGCAAATCGCTTCATGGTCATACCTACCATCTTCAAATAGCAGTGAGTGGTTACTTGGATGAGCGTGGCATGACCTATGATTTTGGTGATCTTAAGAGCATTTATAAGAATTATTTGGAACCTCAGTTAGATCACCGTTATCTCAATGAGACTTTGCCTTATATGAACACAACTGCGGAAAATATGGTTTTCTGGATTTTCCAGATGACGAGTCAACATTTGCCAGAGGAGAGGGGACTTCGTTTGGAATATGTACGCCTTTATGAAACACCAACAGCCTTTGCAGAGTTTAGACGGGAGTGGTTGGATGACTAGAGAACGTGTACTCAAACTACCAGTGCTTGAAATTTTTGGACCAACCTTTCAAGGGGAAGGGCGAGCAATTGGTCAAAAAACCATGTTTGTAAGGACAGCAGGATGTGATTACCACTGTGATTGGTGTGATTCTGCCTTCACTTGGGATGGTTCAGAAAAGCCAACTCGTATGACAGCTGATGAAATCATTGAAGCTTTGGATGCGCTAGGATCTTACGACTATGTTACTCTATCTGGAGGAAACCCAGCTCTGCTAGCGGCTAATATGGCTCAACTCGTTTCAAAACTCAAGGCAAGAGGCGTAACCCTGGCCGTTGAAACACAGGGTTCTCGCTGGCAGGAGTGGCTAAAGGATATTGACCAAGTAACCTTAAGTCCTAAACCGCCATCATCCAAGATGGAAGTCAATATGGAAACCCTTGACTTTATTGTTTCTCAGCTTGATCCTGATAAAGTTACCTTTAAGGTTCCTGTTTTCGATGATGCAGATTTAGCCTTTGCTAAAATGATTCAGGAACGTTATCAGCCAGATGTCATGTTTCTTTCGGCTGGTAATCCTGAACCTAAAGCAGAGGGTAATATTGTCAAACATCAATTAGATCGCCTAAAAGAACTGTGGGAGACTGTAGCTGCTGATAATTCGTGGGGCAATGTGCGTGTCCTCCCTCAGCTTCATACCCTACTCTATGATAATGAGCGTGGTGTCTAATCTTCACATTCTATAAGCTTAGAATTGATAGTATTTTTACTTTTTTAATGATTAAAATTAGAAATTTAGATTAAAAATCGACTATATAAAGGTCTAGAAAAATTAACAACGAAGGAAGAAAAATGTCACAACAAGAAGAAATGAAAAACCTCACTCTCCTTGGTAATAAGGAGACCCCTTATATTTTTGAATACTCTCCACAAGTCTTGGAGTCTTTTGATAATCGTCACACTGATAATGATTACTTTATCAAATTCAACTGTCCAGAATTTACGTCACTTTGTCCTATTACTGGCCAACCTGATTTTGCAAGTATCTATATTTCTTATATTCCAGACCAGCTGTGCGTTGAGTCTAAATCTTTAAAGCTTTACCTCTTTAGTTACCGTAATCACGGAGATTTCCATGAAAACTGTATTAATACCATTGGTAAAGATTTGGTGGAGCTTTTGAACCCTCGTTACTTAGAAGTTTGGGGTAAATTTACACCTCGTGGTGGTATTTCTATTGACCCTTATTATAATTATGGCCGTCCAGAAACTAAGTATGAAAAGATGGCAGAGCAACGTCTTTTTAATCACGATCTTTACCCAGAAAATATTGATAATCGTTAATATCACGCTAAAAGTCCTTATGTTAAGGGGCTTTTTTTATTTTGTTAAACACCTGTCTTTAGGGTGTGAAAGAAAGCTGATCAATTATTTTTTACAAGTAAAAGTAAGGTCATTGTTAGTTATTTATTGGTCTGTTCTTAGAAACTTCTATTATTAAAATAATTTGACAATAGAAGTATTATCTCCTACAATTAAAGTATAAAGAGAAGCGTAAGCGCTTGCTTATAAAAGGTATATTTGTTTTTAAAAAAGGGGATGAAGACAATGAGAAAAAGTTTACGTCTATTTTCGTGCGCTGTTTTAGGGGCAGCAATATTAGCACCAACGATAGTTGGTAATGATCATGCACAGGCCGATAGTTATTATGGCCGAGGTTACTATAATAACTATTCTTATAATCCATGGTATAACAACTATTATCCAAACTATGGTTATAACTACGGATACAATGGTTATTATCCAGGCTATAATTACAATTATGGCTATAACTACGGTTACAATAATTACTATCCAAACTATAACTATGGCTATAATTATGACTATAACAACTATAATCCTGGTTACAACAACTACAACGAATCAGGTACTTACCGCTATAGCAATGGGTATTTGTACTACATCTTGAGTGATGGTAGCTACTATGTTAACTATAACGGTCGTTGGGTTCGTGGTGGTGACTATAATAACAACAATAGTGGTTCTAACAATACACCAACGACAGGATATGAGGTTTTGAGAAATGACCCTCACTATCGTTACGAAAATGGTACTCACTATTATTTGAAAGATAATGGCGATTACTACTATTATTCAAATGGTAAGTGGGTACTTGTTAAGGCTTCAAGCACAGATTCTGAAGCTCCAACAACTTCAACTTTAGATTCAACTTCATCAGCAAGTTCAGAAGTATCCTCAACCGTGGCTTCAACGTCATCAGCAAGTTCAGAAGTATCCTCAACCGTGGCTTCAACTTCATCAGCAAGTTCAGAAGTAGCCTCAACTGTGGCTTCAACGTCATCAGCAAGTTCAGAGGTAACCTCAACTGTAGATTCAACGTCATCAGCAAGCTCAGAAGTAGCCTCAACTGTTGATTCAACTTCATCAGCAAGTTCAGAAGTAGCTTCAACTGTAGATTCAACTTCATCAGCAAGTTCAGAAGCAGCCTCAACTGCTGACTCAACTTCATCAGCAAGTTCAGAAGCAGCGTCAACTGTAGATTCAACTTCAGAAGCGGCTTCAACTGGTAACTCAAGTTCGACTGTAACTTCTGAATCTTCTTCAACAGCAACTTCAGAGACAGGGTCAACATCAGAAACAAGTTCTGAAGCTCCTGAACTTGAAAAACCACCATATGCGCCTGAAACAAACATTGACTATGATAAGTTGCCAAAACCAACATTGCCACCAACAGATTATCGCATGTACTCAGATCCACGATTTGTAGATGACAACGGTACCTATTACTACCGTGTGGCATTGACAGATGAAGATAATGCGCGTGGTATCGATGGTTACTACAAATGGGTTGATGGTAAGTGGAAACTCTACAATGGTACTGCCAATGATGACCCTGAGCTTGATCCAGACTTCCATAAACCAGCAGGAAACGATGAATACATGTACGATGACAACGCGTCAAGTGTTAAATTGTATTCTGAAAATGTAGTCGGTACTGGTAAAGCTGGTGAAGCTCTTCCATTCCAAAATGTGGATGAATTCAAAGATTATGTTATCAAGAATCTTGCTCCAAAATTCATAGACAATGCTGGCTGGGATTGTAATGTAACTTGGGAAATTGAAGATGTTGACAACTTCAACGCTTCTAAGGGCAGTGCTTGGGCACGTGACTATGTGATTACAGCTAATCTCAAGAGCGGTGTTGACGACAAAAAATATAGTGATGTTGAATTTGGTTATGTTAAATTTGTTTATCATGTAGAACCAACTGAAAATTCTGATTATGTTGAAGTTGATTCAGCTAAGGCTGCCTTTAATGAAATCAATGCTCAACGTACAGCTGCCGGTTTACCAGCGCTTACATGGTCTGATGATCTTTACAATAGCACAACTCTTCCACACGCCAAAGATATTTCACATACTTACAACAGTGACGGTATTGTTTACCGTCGTGAATCTGATGGTTCAGTTGTTGCAAATAAATGGTTGAGCAGTGGTATTCGTGAACTTCTCATGAGTCCAGATGCTACTCAAGCTGCAGTGGCTTGTGTTGTCGCAGGTGATGGTACTTACTACTGGACTTTGAATTACCAATAAGAAGATGTTAAATTAATTGTCCCAATAATGAGGAGTCTAAGGTTAGTCTTGGACTCTTTTCCTTTATCTATTGAACGTTTAAGCTTTCAATATGGTATAATAGAGCCTAGAAAGAAGGCGAAAATATGCAGGTTAAGAGAGTTCAGGATTATATCTCTAAAGAGTGGTTCGATGAAACCGATGGCTCCTATTTCGAACGACTAAATAGTCGTTTGCAGGTGCTTTTGAAAAAAGATTACCCTGATTTACAAGGACATGATTTCATTAGTAATATTAGCCTTTTGGATTATAGGTTAGTTTTTCTCGACGAGATTATCGCAAATGCTAATGAGAAAAATGAGCACGTGCGTGAAACAGTTCATGATGTGACCAAGAGTTTGCTCTACGAGGACCAGGATGTCCAGGAACAATTGGATAGTCGAATTACTTTTGGACAGAAAGTGGCGGATGAAGTGGCCAGATTTGGTGGATCTTGGACTTTTATCTTGTCATTCATTGCTTTTATGGCTATTTGGATGGGGCTAAATGTCATCCAACCCTTTGGGATTGCCTTTGATAAGTATCCTTTTATTCTGTTGAATCTGGCCTTGTCCACTCTAGCTGCCGTTCAGGCACCATTGATTATGATGAGTCAGAATCGGGCATCGGATTACGATCGATTGCAAGCACGAAATGACTATAACGTCAATAAACAATCAAAGGCAGAAATCCGACTTTTACATGAAAAAGTTGATCACTTGGTGCAACAAGACCAATCAGATTTGCTTACTATTCAAAAATTGCAGACAGAAATGATTATGGGGGTTAGCCAACAAGTTGAAAAAATGTCAGACGATATTCGTGTCTTGAAAGAAGAAAGACTAGAAAGGGAGTCTCATGGGAACGAAAAAAATTAATTTAGTTGTTGTAACAGGGATGAGCGGGGCAGGTAAGACTGTAGCGATTCAATCCTTTGAGGATATTGGATACTTCACTATTGATAATATGCCACCTTCTTTGGTACCAAAGGTTATCGAATTGGTAAAACATAGTGAAGAGACAGATAAGATTGCTCTTGTCGTTGATATGCGAAGTCGCTTGTTCTTCGATGAAATCAACGATATTTTGGATAAATTGGAGAGCAATGAGGAACTTAATTTCAAGATTCTTTTCTTGGACGCTACGGATGGTGAATTGGTTTCTCGTTACAAAGAGACACGTCGTAGTCACCCACTGGCGGCAGATGGCCGTGTTTTGGATGGCATCAAGTTAGAGCGTGAGCTTTTGTCACCGCTTAAGAGTTTGAGTCAAAACGTAGTTGATACGACAGAATTGACTCCGCGTCAACTTCGTAAGGCTATTTCTGAACAGTTTTCATCTGAGCAAGACCAATCTTCTTTCCGTATTGAAGTTTTGAGTTTTGGTTTTAAATATGGACTGCCATTGGATGCAGATCTGGTTTTTGATGTCCGTTTTTTGCCAAACCCTTATTATGATCCTGCCCTTCGTAACCTCACAGGTTTGGATAAAGAGGTTTTTGATTACGTCATGAAGCATACAGAATCAGAAGACTTTTACAATCATTTGAAACAGCTTATTAAACCAATCTTACCTGGCTACAAAAAAGAAGGTAAGTCTGTTCTTACTATTGCTGTTGGGTGTACAGGTGGTCAACACCGTAGTGTAGCTTTTGCACATCGTCTAGCCCAAGATCTAAAAAATGATTGGACAGTCAATGAAACACATCGTGATAAGGATCGACGTAAGGAGACGGTGAATCGTTCATGAAAAAACCAAGAATTACAGTAATAGGTGGGGGAACTGGTATTCCAGTCATTCTTCGTAGTTTACGCCATAAGGATGTTGATATCACTGCTGTGGTAACTGTAGCTGATGATGGCGGTTCTTCAGGAGATTTGCGTGATATCATGCAACTGACACCTCCAGGGGATTTGCGTAATGTTTTGGTAGCTATGAGTGATATGCCTAAACTTTATGAAAGAGTTTTCCAATATCGTTTTGATAAAACCGATGGCGCTTTGGCCGGTCATCCACTCGGAAATCTAATCATCGCTGGAATTTCTGAAATGCAGGGATCTACCTATAATGCCATGCAGCTTCTGACGAAGTTTTTCCACATCACAGGTAAGATTTATCCTGCCAGTGAGACTGCCTTGACGCTTCATGCCATTTTTCAAGATGGTCATGAAGTAGCAGGTGAGAGTAGTATTGCCCAGTACGATGGCATGATTGAGCGCGTTTATGTGACCAATACCTATAATGATGAAGAGCCTAAGGCCAGTCGTAAGGTTGTTGATGCTATTATGAATAGTGATATGATTGTTTTAGGTCCTGGGTCTCTCTATACATCGATTTTGCCCAACCTGGTGATACCAGAGATTCGTCAGTCTCTTATTGAGACCAAGGCTGATGTCACATACATTTGTAATATTATGACGCAGTACGGAGAAACTGAGCAATTCTCAGATGCCGACCATGTAGCTGTTCTTAATCGTCATCTTGGCTCCGATGTGATTGACAATGTCTTAGTTAATATCAAGAAAGTGCCTAAGGAATACATGGCAAGTAATAAATTTGATGAATACCTTGTTCAAGTTGAGCATGATTTTGAGGGCTTACGTCGTGAAGCAAAAACAGTTGTGTCTTCTAATTTTTTGCGACTTGAAAATGGTGGTGCCTTCCACCATGGTGACTTGGTAGTGGATGAGCTCATGCATCTAGTGAGGAATAAGTCATGAGTTTCACAATTAAGGTTAAAGAAGAGATAATTGCAGCTTCAAGCAAAGACAAGGCTGAATTGTCGGCATTGATTAAGATGTCTGGTTCTGTTGGATTGACCAACCAAGGATTGACTCTTTCCATCTCAACAGAAAATGCAAAGATTGCGAGACATATCTACCAATTAATGGAAAGTCGTTATCAGAGTAATCCTGAATTGAGACATCACAACAAGACTAATCTCAAGAAAAATCGTGTTTACACGGTTTTTGTAGCTGACCATGTCAATGATATTTTGTCCGATTTACAATTGGCGGATTCTTTCTTTGGCTTTGAAACAGGCATTGAAACATCAGTAATGGAAGATGACGAAGCTGGAAGATCCTATTTACGAGGTGCTTTTTTGGCGACTGGAACAGTTCGTGATCCTGAAAAAGGCCGTTATCAATTAGAGATTTTTTCCGTTTACCAAGACCACGCAGAGGACTTGGCTTCTCTCATGAAAAAATTTATGCTCGATGCCAAGGTTTTGAGTCATAAAAATGGTTTTGTGACCTATCTTCAAAAAGCTGAGGATATTATGGACTTCCTCCTTGTTATTGGTGCAATGAACTCTAAGGATACCTTCGAAGAGGTCAAAATTATTCGAGAGACCAGAAATGATCTGAATCGTGCCAATAATGCGGAAACAGCTAATATTGCTAGAACGATTAGTGCTAGTATGAAAACAATTAATAATATTATCAAGATTATGGATACGGTTGGCTTGGAGATTTTACCTGTGGAGCTGCGCCAAATTGCTCAACTCCGTATTGCCAACCCAGATTACTCTATCCAGCAGATCGCAGATAGTATAGAACCTCCTCTGACCAAGAGTGGTGTTAACCATCGTCTCAGAAAAATCAATAAGATTGCGGACGATTTGTAAGTAGAAAGGAAGCTTTTATGGCTTGTACAACGATTTTAGTAGGTAAGAAAGCCTCATATGACGGCTCTACCATGATTGCACGTACTGAGGATTCTCAATCAGGCGTTTTTACGCCTAAAGAATTTCTCGTCGTAACCCCAGAAGACCAACCACATCACTACCACTCTGTGCTTAGCAATTTTTCAATTGATTTGCCAGATAATCCTCTACGTTATACTTCTGTTCCAGATGCACTTGGTAAAGACGGTATCTGGGGTGAAGCTGGTATTAACTCAGCTAATGTTGCCATGAGTGCAACAGAAACAATCACCACCAATGCGCGTGTACTTGGTGCAGACCCTCTTGTTAAAGATGGTTTTGGAGAAGAGGATATGTTAACATTGGTCTTGCCATATATCAAGACGGCGCGTGAAGGTGTCCTTCGTTTGGGGAAACTTCTTGAAACTTACGGAACTTACGAATCTAATGGTATTGCTTTCTCAGATACTGAAGAAATTTGGTGGCTAGAGACCATAGGTGGTCACCATTGGATTGCAAGACGTGTTCCAGACGATGCCTATGTCACTAACCCAAACCAACTTGGCATCGATCACTATGAGTTTGAAAATCCAGACGACTATTTAGCCTCACCAGACATTCGAGATTTTATTAATAAACATCACTTGGATTTGACTTATTCTAATGAACACTTTAATCCACGTTATGCTTTTGGTAGCCAACGAGATAAGGATCGTCATTATAATACACCACGTGCCTGGGCAATGCAGAAATTCTTGAACCCAGAAAAAGATTATGATCCAAAATCATTCTTTATTCCATGGTGTCAAAAACCATACCGCAAAATTACAGTTGAAGATGTTAAATATGTCTTGAGTCTTCATTACCAAGATACACCTTACGATCCTTATGGACCTCAAGGAGATGCGGTGAGTCAACGCCAATTCCGTCCAATCGGTATCAACCGTACTAGTCAAACAGCACTCTTGCAAATGCGTCCTAACAAACCATCAGAAACGACAGGAATTCAGTGGTTAGCCTATGGATCAATGCCATTTGGTACAATGGTGCCATTCTGGATTCAAGTCGGAACAACACCTGCTTATTTCCGTCAAACAACTGATAAAGTGGATACAGGTAATTTCTACTGGAGTAATCGCTTGATTGCCGCTATCTGTGATCCTCATTTCCAACAGCATGAAGCTGATTTGGATGCTTATGTAGAAACAACTATGGCTCTTGGCCATGCTATGATTAATCATGTAGATACTGCTTTAGCAAATGATGAGAGTATTGATTTTGAAGCTGAAAATCAAAAAATTAGTGATAAGATTCAGTCAGAAACAGATAATCTATTGGCAAAAGTCTTAGATGATGCAAGTAATTTGATGACCAATCGTTTTTCTATGAGTGATTAAAGTCATCAAAAAAGCCTTTCCATAAAATTGGAAAGGTTTTTTAGTATTGTAAACATTACTTGTCTTCTTTATCCAGTTTCGAGAGGAGCTGATAAAGCGTAATAAAGAAGAAAAGATTGAGTGAAATGAGAAGGCCTGATGCCCATGGCAAATCGCTTTCTAAATTTCGAAGAGGTGAATTCCAAGCAAAGTGTGCAGCAAAAGCACCGCAAGCATAAAGTATACCAATAAGACTGTATTTAGAATTAATGAGTTTTTGACGGGAACGCCATATAAGGACTAGCCCCATAGCAAGGAAGGATGTGTAAAGCCAGTGAGACGATACAGCACCAATAGTTCGACCAAGAATACCTGAAATCGTATAAGAAAAACCATCAGGCAAATCTGAAAGAATATAGGAGAAGTCTTCACTAATCTGAAAGCCAAGACCTGCCGTAATAGCAACAAGCAAGATCCCCTTGTAACTTTTCGTTGGTACCATATAGATAGCAAAGAGAAAAGCAGCTAGTTTTAGGGGTTCTTCAACTAGGGGAGCCATAAGGGCATCCTCAAAGCGGTAGAAGAAACTCTTTGAAGAAAGATGAGCAGTTACCCAATCGTGAGAAAAGGTATTGGCATAACCAGCTATCCATCCTGTTATAAAGAGTCCACCAATTAGAGCAAATATGAGAACAAGTGGTTTCACCTGCCATCTCTTGCTTAAGTACTGAATCAGAAATATTCCTGGTACGATATAACATAAGGCAATCAGTGTTGATAGTCCAATAATACCGTATGCCGAACCTGACAAAGCGCCTGAAGTGTATGATTGCGTATCATAAGTCAGGCCTATGGCTGAAAGCAATAAAAAAAGATATAGGATTAATTTTCGAAACATGTATAACCTACTTTCCAAATGATATTTCCAGTATATCAAATAATTCTTTCTCGCCGAAATATTTCAATTTTTTTATTTAAGGGCTTGCAAAATAAATGAAATGTGATATACTTAACCAGTAAACTATTAACTGGTTAAGTATTTTGAAAGGAATAACATGAAAAAGAAACGCATTTTTGGCCTAGCAGGATTAGCAGCAGTTGTTTTAGCTGCTGGTGCAGGTATTTATTATACGACTAGTCACCACGGTTCAAAAGGAAATGGTGATTTGAAAGTTGTGACGAGCTTTTACCCTGTTTATGAATTTACCAAGCAGGTTGTAGGAGATGAGGGAGAGGTGTCTTATCTCATTCCTGCTGGAAGTGAAGCTCACGATTTTCAACCATCTACTAAGAATGTCGCTGACATTGAAAAAGCAGACACTTTCGTCTACCTAAATGAAAATATGGAAACCTGGGTTCCGAAAGTTGAAAAGTCTATTAACACTAAAAATACAAAAGTCATTAAGGCAAGTCAAGGCATGGTTCTCTTACCTGGAACAGAGGAAGAAGATCATGATCACGGTGGAGAAGAACATCACCACGAATATGATCCTCATGTTTGGCTCTCACCTAAACGTTCTCAAAAATTAGTTGAAACTATTAGGGACGGTTTGATTGCTCAACATCCAGATAAAAAAGCAGTCTTTACAACCAATGCCGAGAAATACCTTAAAAAATTAAAGACTTTGGATAAGGAGTATACTGAAGCCTTTAGTCAAGCAAAACAGAAAAGTTTTGTTACTCAGCACGCAGCTTTTGCCTACCTTGCCTTAGATTACGGTTTGACACAGGTACCAATTTTAGGTGTTTCAGCTGAGTCCGACCCTTCTGCAAAACGTATAGCTAGCCTTTCTAAGTATGTCAAAGAATATGATATTAACTATATCTATTTTGAGGAAAATGCTTCAAGTAGTGTTGCTAAAACCTTAGCTAACGAAGTAGGAGTTAAGACAGCAGTTTTAAATCCAATTGAATCACTAACTAAGGAACAGTTGAAAAAAGGTGAAGACTATGTCAGTGTTATGACTGAGAACCTAAAAAATCTTCGTTTAACAACGGACGTTGAAGGTAAAGCTATCCAACCTGAAACGGGAAGTGATGACAAGAAAACGGTTCAAAATGGTTACTTCGATGACAAAGATGTTAAAGATAGAGAACTTTCGGATTGGTCTGGTGAGTGGCAATCGGTCTATCCTTATCTTCAAGATGGTACTTTAGATCAAGTATTTGAATACAAATCTCTATTGAATAAGGATAAAACAGCACAAGAGTATAAAGAATACTACACTAAGGGCTATCAAACAGATGTTTCTAAAATTGCTATTGATGGTAAAAAGATGACCATGACTTTTACAAAGAATGATGGAAGTAGTGTGACACACACTTATCGTTATGATGGGTATAAGATTTTGACCTATGCTTCTGGTAAAAAAGGTGTCCGTTATCTCTTCACAGCAACTGACAGTCAAGCAGCAGATAACCCTTACCAGTATGTCCAATTTTCAGATCATCAAATAGATCCAACAACTTCAGCACATTTCCATATTTTCTTTGGAAATAGTAGCCAAGATGAGATTCTAAAAGAAATGGATAATTGGCCAACTTACTATCCTGGAAAACTTAGTGGCTTTGAAATTGCACAAGAAATGGTTAGCCATTAAGACTAGAAATGCACTCATTCGTGAGTGTTTTTCTTTTTTAAAAAAATCTTTCATTTCTTAAACTCTTAGAAAATTGCTAATGTCATTAGTTTTAAACAAAAATTTAAAGCATCGTATTTTTTCTAAAAAAATCCTGTAAAAAATTAAATAATTACTACATTTTTTCATTCTTTAGTGGTACAATAATAGTACGATTTTCAGATGACCAGGAGAGACCCATGAACCAGTATTTAGTAGCGATACATTATATTCAACTGCTTCAAGCAGAACTCGATATTCTAAATCATGATGCACGCTTGCTTTTTGATTTAAAGATTGAACCAAATCTTGCTAAAAGAGAGCTTGCTGACTTGAAAGTATCCCTATCTAAATTATCTGACAAAAACCTTTATATCGAAGGTACAATCTGGTATCAGCCAAGTTTGTTTGCAATCATTGATCAAAATTTAGGGGTTATTGATGACTGGCTCAAGGAATTAGATGACTTCTTTGAATTTACCTATAGTACAACAGTTTTCACTGTTTTGAAAGAAAATGAAAATCGAAGTTACGACTTATTACTTGGTCTCTATAGCCGTCTTGAATACGTTATTTCAGAAATAAAAAATTGCCGTTAGATGACTAACGGCTTTTAGTATATAGAAAAATTAGATTCTATTTTAAATATCAAATAATTTGACAAAATACCCAAATGTGTGTAAAATAAAATTTGAAAATACTCTAATAAAAATAATGTTAAGTTAAAGGAAGATAATAGCTAAGTGAGTAAGCAGGGGTTGAAATTGGGGGATTTTGTTAAATATTATTTGGTGAGCCTTGTGTCGCTGAGCCTTTTATGTCTTATTTTGTATGGGCTATATTCTTTAAACGGGCTCATTCCTTTTTCTCTAGATAGAGCTTCAGGTCTTGAAGTTAGGCATTATTCAGGACAGACCACCTCTTCTGTAAAAAAAGATGGTGATTATAAGGTTCAGGATATTAGTGGTGAAACTAAGAGCTACAATGTTGATTTGAAAGTAACAAACGATGGGGATAAGGTAATCCAAACCTATGTCTTTGAGTATAAAAAATGATTCTATAATAAAAACTCACAGTCTTAGCCAGATTGTGAGTTTTTTAGATGTCTATTACCAAAGTCCTAATATCTTTTGCATGAGAAGAGAAGCAAGACTAATTAATAACCAACAGACTCCTCCCACTAGAAGTGCTGAGCCTCCTTTAGTGATTAGTTTTTTGAGATTTGTTTGGAAACCGATAGCTGTCATTGCCATAATAATCATAAATTTTGAAAGGTCTTTTAATGGTGAAAAGACGGCAGGTGTTACACCGAGTGACATTGCAACAGTTGTAATCAGTGAGGCCAAAAGGAACCAAAGGATAAAGTTAGGCACTGCTTTGCTTAGCGAGAATGCTTCCTTTGTATTATCTTTTCGTGACTGCCATAAAGATAGACCAAGAGTTATAGGGATGATAGCAAGTGTTCGAGTCAATTTAACAATTGTTGCTTGCTCTAGGATAGATGTTCCATGTAAGCTATCCCAAGAACTAGCTGTAGCAGTTACAGAAGAAGTATCGTTGACAGCTGTTCCAGCAAATATGGCAAAGCCTTGATTACTAAGTCCCAACCAAGATCCCAAGTGAGGAAAGATTAAAGCCGCTAAGATGTTAAAAAAGAAAATTACCGAGATTGCTGTTGCAATAGATTCATCTTTAGCCTTGATTACAGGAGCAGTTGCAGCAATAGCAGATCCCCCACAAATAGAAGAACCAACACCTACTAAAGTAGCAATTTCACTATCTAGCTTGAACACACGATGGACGACATAAGCAGTAAGCAGTGCCGTAGTAATAGTCACTAGAATAATGGGAAGTGACGTTACGCCAACCTTAAAGACTTGAGAAAGATTTAGTCCAAATCCAAGAAGAATAACAGCGTATTGCAATACTTTTTTAGATGTGAATTGCATTCCTGCTTTAAGTTTCTGAGAATCTCTTAGAATAATTCCTAGCAGAAGTCCTATAAATAAACCAAGGACTGGCCCACCAATAATAGGAAATAAGTTTCCAAGGAACCATGCTAGGAGAGATATAAGTATTGCAATACTTAGTCCGGGTAAGAATTCTTTTATTTTCATTCATTTATCTCCTTAAAATTTGACTATATTATAGCTTATTATAAATATGATGTAAAGGTAACATTTGCTTTATTTCTCAAGGAAAAAAGGTCTGAAAGTTGCGACTTGTCAGTTTTTCTGATAGAATAGTATTAAAATATTATAATTGAAATTTTTATGAAGGAAGGGTTGTATGTATCGTCATTTAAAGAAGTATATGATTTTTATCGTGGGAGCTTTTGTTTGTTCGCTCTTTTTGGTTCTAGCTTTTACAACAGATAGAAAAAATGATAACAGTGTTAATGCTAAAGCTGAAGCTGCCTACAATCAAACTACGACGGCTTTTATTGATAGTATCGGAGAGACTGCGAGACAGATTGGTCAAGATTACAATATCTATGCTTCTGTTCTAATTGCTCAAGCTATTCTGGAATCAAATTCAGGTCAGTCAGGTTTGAGTCAAGCTCCTTATTACAACTTCTTTGGGATTAAGGGCTCTTATAATGGAAACTCCGTTACTATGCGTACTTGGGAAGACGATGGTACAGGGAAGACTTATGAGATTGATGAACCTTTCCGTTCTTATGGAAGTCTGAGTGATTCCCTAGCAGATTATGCTGCTTTGATGACGTCATCTACTTATGCAGGTACTTGGAAATCAAATACAAGTAGTTATGCAGATGCCACTCAGGCACTGACAGGGACTTATGCTACAGATAGTCTTTACGCTTCTAAATTAAATAGCATTATTGCATACTATGGTTTGACTGCCTACGATCAAGCTCCAGTTACTCAAGCAACTGGTTCAACAAGTGGCTTTGTTTGGAACAGCTATAGAGGCTCATACACAGATGCTGAGACCTTATCTATAGATGAGGCCTGGGCAAGCTATAAAAATTATAAATAATGATGAGAGTCGAAAGGCTCTTTTTTGTGCTTTGAATTGGATAGTTTTGGCGATAAAAAGTCCCCAACATTATGTGCTAGGGACTAACATCTATTAGTTGTCAAAAGTGACTTCTTTAACGAGGTTATCAAGGAATTTTTCCCCCATTTTAGAGAGGGTTGCCTTTTCATGCTTCAAGTAAACAATATCAATTTCATCATCAATATCAAGTGGGATAGAGACAATGTTATCACCATTCAAATTACTATTTAAAATACCTGTAGCAATGGTGTAACCATCCAAACCGATTAATAGGTTGAAGAGTGTCGCTCGGTCTGAAACCACGATAGACTTTTTATGGGGAATCTGAGAGAGAATCTCTTCAGAATAGTAGAAGGAATTATGAATCCCCTGATCATAGCTAAGGTATGGAAATTCTTCTAAATCTTCCAAAGAGACAACTTCATGCTTAGCCAATGGGTTTGACTTGCTGACAAAGATATGAGGTCTAGCTTTGAAGAGACTGGTATATGTGAGGCGGTTGTCATCAAACATCTTAGTCAAGACATCTCGATTATAGCTGTTAAGGAAGAGAACACCGATCTCTGAACGGAAGTTCTTAACGTCCTCAATGATTTCATAAGTACGTGTTTCGCGTAAGAAGAGCTCGTAACGTGTCATATCAGCTCTCTTGAGAAGTGAGACGAAGGCATTGACAACAAAAGCGTAGTGTTGAGAGGAAACACTAAACAATTCACGTGTTTCTGTGTGACTCTTGTAGCGTTCTTCCAAGAGATTCGTTTGTTCCACTACCTGACGGGCATAGGAGAGAAATTCAACTCCATCCTTAGTTAAGGTGATTCCCTTAGGGTTACGGATAAAGATATCGATTCCCATTTCTCTTTCCAAGTCACGAACAGCATTTGAAAGACTTGGTTGCGTAATGAAAAGTTGTTTTGCAGCTTCATTCATTGAGCCGGTTTCGACGATTTTGATAATATAATGTAATTGTTGAATTCGCATAGCCTTATTATAGCATATTTTAAGGATTATTCCTTAGGATAAGAGGCAAGTAAAAGGTCTTTTTAGGACTATACCAATTTTTATACTTGACAATGTCAAATATATGCAATATACTGTCCTCGTTAAGCTTTTTAAAGAGCTTATTGACTATACCAATTTTAAATGAAGGAGACATGACCTCTTTGATCTGAGGTTATTATTAAAAATATGTGTGGAATTGTTGGTGTTGTAGGTAACACAAATGCAACTGATATCTTGATTCAAGGACTTGAAAAGCTAGAATACCGTGGTTATGATTCAGCTGGTATCTTTGTAGCGGGCGATGCATCTAGTCAATTGGTTAAGGCTGTTGGCCGTATTGCGGAACTTGCTGCTAAAACTGAAGGAGTAGAAGGCACAGCCGGTATTGGACATACTCGTTGGGCAACTCACGGTAAACCAACAGAGGACAATGCTCACCCACACCGCTCAGAAACAGAACGTTTCGTTTTGGTTCACAATGGTGTTATTGAAAACTATCTTGAAATTAAGGAAGAATACCTTGCTGGTCACCATTTCAAAGGTCAAACTGATACTGAAATTGCAGTTCACTTGATTGGAAAATTCGTTGAAGAAGATGGTTTGTCAACTCTTGAAGCATTCAAGAAAGCTCTTCACATTATCCGTGGATCATATGCCTTTGCCCTCATGGATTCTGAAGATGCCTCAACAATTTACGTTGCAAAAAACAAATCACCACTTTTGATTGGTCTTGGTGATGGCTATAACATGGTCTGCTCAGATGCCATGGCTATGATTCGCGAAACTAATCAATACATGGAAATTCACGATCAAGAGTTAGTTATCGTGAAAGCTGATAGTGTTGAAGTTCAAGATTATGATGGCAATGTAAAAGAACGTGATAGCTATACAGCTGAACTTGACCTATCTGATATTGGTAAAGGCACTTACCCTTACTACATGCTCAAAGAAATCGATGAGCAACCAACAGTGATGCGTAAGCTTATCCAAGCCTACACAGATGACAAGGGGCAAGTGACTGTAGATGCTGATATTATCAAGGCTGTTCAAGAGGCTGATCGTATCTATATTCTTGCGGCAGGAACATCATATCATGCTGGTTTTGCTTCTAAGAAGATGCTCGAAGAGTTGACAGATACACCAGTTGAGCTTGGTATTTCTTCTGAGTGGGGTTATGGTATGCCACTCCTTAGCAAGAAACCTCTCTTTGTTTTTATTAGCCAATCAGGTGAAACAGCAGATAGCCGTCAGGTTCTTGTTAAAGCTAACGAGTTGGGTATTCCAAGTTTGACAGTGACAAACGTTCCGGGATCTACTCTTTCTCGTGAAGCTGACCATACAATGCTTCTTCATGCTGGCCCAGAAATTGCCGTAGCTTCTACTAAAGCTTATACTGCTCAGATTGCAGCTCTTGCCTTCTTGGCTAAAGCAGTTGGTGAGGCTAATGGCAATGAAAAAGCTAAAGCTTTTGACTTGGTACATGAATTGTCACTTGTAGCACAATCTATCGAATCAACACTCTCTGAAAAAGAAGTCATTGACGAGAAAGTGGCAGCTCTCCTTGCAGAAACACGTAACGCTTTCTATATTGGTCGTGGTCAAGATTACTACGTTGCTATGGAAGCTAGTCTTAAATTGAAAGAAATCTCATATATCCAATGTGAAGGTTTTGCAGCAGGTGAGTTGAAACACGGAACAATCGCTTTGATCGAAGATGGTACACCTGTTATTGCCCTCTTGTCTGACGCTGTTCTTGCTAGCCACACTCGTGGTAATATCCAAGAGGTAGCAGCACGTGGTGCGAAAGTGTTGACTATTGCTGAGGAAAATGTTGCTAAAGAAGGTGATGACATCGTTCTTAATAACGTTCACCCTTACTTGTCACCAATTTCAATGGTTGTACCGACACAATTGATTGCTTATTTTGCAACACTCCATCGTGGACTCGACGTCGATAAACCACGTAACTTGGCTAAATCAGTTACTGTTGAATAAAAATACCAACATCTCTTACAGTGTAAGGGATGTTGTTTGTTTTTATCGTTTTCACCCTTGCTTAATTAGGAAATCTAAAGTAGAATAGTATCTATATCACAATCTTAGGAGAGAATTATGTCATTACCAAATTGTCCAAAATGTAACTCAGAGTATGTTTATGAAGATGGAATCTTGCTTGTATGTCCTGAATGTGCCTATGAGTGGAATCCAAACGAAGTTGCAGAAGAAGAAGGACTTGTGGTTCTTGATAGCAATGGCACACGTCTTGCTGACGGTGACACTGTTACAGTTATCAAAGATTTGAAAGTTAAAGGTGCGCCAAAAGATATTAAACAAGGCACACGTGTTAAAAATATTCGTTTGGTTGAAGGTGACCACAACATTGATTGTAAGATTGATGGTTTTGGTGCTATGAAACTTAAATCTGAATTTGTTAAGAAAATCTAAAATAAGCTTTAGAGATGCTAGACTTAAGTATTGTTTGTTTCTCAGGACAGACTATTTAAGTCTCTCAGGAGTGTGACTATGAACTCATTTTGAAAAATGGGTCTAGTCGCACTCCTTTTTACTATTTTCAAAATCTTATATCATTTTTTTAAATAATTTGGTATAATATTCAACAATACTAAATAATTATAGGAGTTTATATGTCATACGTTTTGGAAGTATTACCAGCCCTTTTGAACGGTGCGGTAGTCACACTTCAAGTATTCTTCATTGTTATCGTACTGTCGATTCCATTAGGGATTGTACTTGCTTTCTTAATGCAGATTAAATTCAAACCTTTAAATTGGTTACTAACCCTTTACGTTTGGATTATGCGTGGAACCCCCCTCCTTTTACAATTGATCTTTGTTTATTACGTTCTTCCGAGTGTTGGGATTGTCTTTGACCGTCTGCCAGCTGCTATTCTTGCTTTTACGCTTAATTATGCAGCTTATTTCGCAGAGATTTTCCGTGGAGGAATCTTGGCTATTCCGAAAGGACAATATGAAGCAGCGAAAATGCTTAAACTTAGTCCTTTCCAAACTATCCGCTACATTATCCTTCCTCAGGTGGTCAAGATTGTCTTGCCAAGTATTTTTAACGAGATTATTAACTTGGTTAAGGATTCATCATTGGTTTATGTGCTTGGGGTTGGAGACCTTCTTTTGGAAAGTCGTACCGCTGCGAACCGTGATGCTACCCTAGCACCGATGTTTGTGGCTGGAGCTATCTATCTTATCCTTGTGGGTGTGGTGACTGTGGCTTCGAAACACATCGAAAAGAAATTCAACTATTATAAATAGGAGACCTTATGTTAGAATTAAAAAATATTTCCAAGCAATTTGGTCAACACAAAATCTTTGATAACTATAACCTAACTGTCGAAGAAGGGAAAATCTTAGCTATTGTCGGACCATCTGGTGGTGGTAAAACGACTCTCTTGCGTATGCTAGCAGGACTTGAAACCATTGATTCAGGACAAATTATTTATGAAAATGAAGAGATTCCTTTGGATCAAATGGAAAGTCGTAACTTGCTAGGTTTTGTCTTCCAAGATTTCCAACTGTTTCCGCACTTGACAGTCTTAGACAATCTAATGCTTTCACCAATTAAGACGATGGGAATGTCTAAGGAAGATGCTCAGAAAAAAGCTCAAGCCCTACTTGACCGTTTAGGTCTTGGAGCTCACGGAAATGCTTATCCTTACTCTCTTTCTGGGGGACAAAAACAACGTGTTGCATTTGCGCGTGCTATGATGATTGATCCGAAAATTGTCGGCTATGATGAACCAACATCAGCTCTTGACCCTGAGTTGCGTCAAGAAGTTGAGAAATTGATTTTGCAGAATCGTGAGACTGGGATTACGCAAATCGTTATCACTCACGATATGCAGTTTGCACAGCACATCGCCGATGAGATTGTCACTATCAATCCAAAATAGTGAGGATTTTCCATGAAAAAAATAGTAAAAACGATTTTGCTAGGCTGTCTTGTCATTTTGCCTTTGTTTGCGCTATCAGCTTGTAGCTCGCGCTCACATTTTGCAACTCAGAAAGATCAGTGGCAAACCTATACCAAAGAAAAGAAAATCAAAATTGGTTTTGATGCGACCTTTGTTCCTATGGGATATGAGGAAAAGGATGGTAGCTATGTTGGTTTTGATATTGATCTTGCCACTGCAGTTTTTAAATTGTATGGTATTGATGTCGAATGGCAGGCTATTGACTGGGATATGAAAGAAACAGAACTGAAGAATGGGACAATTGACCTCATTTGGAATGGTTACTCGGTCACGGATGAGCGTAAGCAGTCTGCAGACTTTACAGTGCCTTATATGGTCAATGAACAAGTACTGGTAACCAAAAAGTCTTCGGGAATTGATTCTGTTGCAGGAATGGCAGGTAAGACCTTAGGTGCTCAAGCGGGTTCTTCTGGTTATGATGCTTTCAATGCTTCTCCGAAGATTTTGAAGGATATCGTCGCCAACCAAAAAGCAGTCCAATATTCGACCTTTACTCAGGCCTTGATTGACCTTGATAGTGGACGTATTGATGGTCTATTGATTGACCGTGTATATGCTAATTACTACTTAGAAAAATCAGGAGTTCTGAATCAGTATAACGTTATGCCTGCTGGTTACGAGGGTGAAAGCTTTGCTGTAGGTGCTCGTAAGGCAGATAAGACACTGATCAAAAAAATCAATCAAGGATTTAGAACCCTTTATAAAAATGGAGAATTCCAAAAGATTTCTGACAAATGGTTTGGTGAAGATGTTGCCACCGACCAAGTTAAAGGGAAAAAATAGAAGGATAACAACATTCTAGAAGGGATGTTGTTATTTTTTTGTGGAAAATACTTGAAATAAAACAAGTTATATTTTATACTAGTGTTAGTTTATAAACTAACGAAAGGGTGAGCATGGGATATTTTGATTATTCAAGAGAACCGCAAAGTGATATTGCTTTTGTAGATATGAAATCTTTCTATGCGAGTGTAGAGTGTGTTGAACGTGGGCTGCACCCTCTTAAGACTTCTCTATGTGTGATGAGCAGGGCTGAAAATGCTAATGGTTTGATATTAGCCTCCTCCCCCATATTTAAGCAGGTTTTTGGCAAGTCAAATGTTAGTCGTTCTTATGACTTACCTTTTGACATTCATTCTCGTAAGTTTCATTATTATAATGCCAAAAAGCAGGGACTTCCAACGGATAGAGCTTTTGTAGATTACATCGAATCTTGGGCTAAGGTTACCTTTATCGTTCCTCCTAGAATGGACCTCTATATAAAAAAGAATATCCAAATTCAACACATTTTCCAGAATTATGCCAGTGTTGAAGACATTCTTCCTTATTCCATTGATGAGGGTTTCATTGATCTCACGTCGTCACTGAATTACTTTATTCCCGATAGAACAGTTACAAGAAAAGATAAGTTAGATATGATTTCAGGGCGTATTCAAAGAGATATTTGGAGGGAGACAGGCATTTACTCGACAGTTGGGATGTCTAACAGCAATCCCTTATTGGCCAAGTTAGCTCTTGATAATGAGGCCAAACATACGGCTACTATGAGAGCCAACTGGTCCTATGAAGATGTCGAGACTAAGGTTTGGAATATTCCCCATATGACCGATTTTTGGGGGATTGGAAAGCGGATGGAGAAGCGTTTAAACAAGTTGGGGATTTTCTCTATTCGAGAACTTGCTAATAGCAATCCTGATACTCTTAAAAAGGAGTTAGGTATTGTGGGTTTAGATCTTTTTTTTCATGCCAACGGTATCGATGAGAGTAATGTTCATAAACCTTATAAACCAAAGTCACATGGCTTAGGGAATTCCCAAATCTTGCCACGAGACTATGAGCGTCAAGCTGATATTGAATTGATTCTAAGAGAGATGGCAGAACAGGTAGCTATTAGGTTAAGACGAGCCCATAAGAAAGCTTGTCAAGTTTCCATCAGCATTGGATTTTCAAAGTTAGAGGGCAAGCGTTCGCTACAAGCACAGATGAAGATTGAACCCGCTAATAATACAAGAGTACTAATAAGCCATGTCATTGAACTCTTTAGGAAGAAATATCAAGGAGGGGCTGTTCGAAGTGTCAGTGTCTCTTATGCAAATTTTGTAGATGAAAGGCTTCAGATTCTTTCTTTATTTGATAATCCAGATGACATTGATAAAGAAGAAAGACTTCAGGCAGTTATAGATAGTATTCGACAGGAATTTGGCTTTACGACCATTCAAAAAGCAACTGCTTTACAGGAGGCATCTAGGAGTCTTGCTCGAAGTAAGCTTATTGGTGGGCACTCTGCTGGAGGATTAGATGGCTTAAAATGATAGACCGTAGTTACCTTCCCTTTCAATCAGCTAGGGAACATCAAGACAGGGGAATGATGAAGTGGATGGGCTTTTTCTTATCAGAACATACAAGCTCCCTACATGAAGATAAGACTAAAGAAAATCTTAGGAGTCATTTGGATGATTTAGAGAAGTTTACTTTATTAAACCAGCTTTATTCAGGTCAATTATTGGGAAGTTTCCAGATAAAGGATCAAGGTAGGCGCTGTAGATGTAGTGGCTATGTGGTTGACTTGGATTTTAATCAAGTTACTATAAAATCTTGCAAGCGACATAAATGTATTCGAACAAAGGATATATTAGAAATTAGTTTGGGGGTTGAAAACATAGATGAGGAAGAGAAAAATTTATGATGATAAACTTCAAATTGACTATTTTTCTGATAGCTATTTAAAATTTGAAGAAGACTTTTATCGCTATTCTGCCATGGATATTCCCTTAACCTTTTTGACGGATGATATTATGAGGGAGATGGCTATCAGTCAAAAGAATTATTTTCTATTAAATAAAGAGAATGCCAGAGATGGACGCAATCATTATTTCCATTTTGAAGTCAGTCTACCGGATTCCAAGACACTTGTGAGACAGTATAGGTATCTTGGAAATGATTGAAACAAAGCAATATCAGCAGCAGAAATAGTAGCAATTCCACTTGTATAGAGAGTTTTCAAGAAAGTTTTCGCAAGCTAAGAAAAGCTTTATGTAAGCGTTGACATTGTCTGTGTGAGTGCTATAATGAAGGTGTTAAAGTTATCATATGGAGGTAATTAAGATGAGAGCAGTTGTTGTTAATCAAGCAAGTACAGGTGTTGAAGTTGTTGATCATGAAAAACCATCTGTAGTTGGTCATGGTCAAGCTTTGGTTAAAGTTGAATATTGCGGTGTCTGCCATACTGACCTTCACGTAGCTCATGGAGACTTTGGTCAAGTACCAGGTCGTATACTAGGTCACGAAGGTATTGGTATTGTCGAAGAAGTTGGTGAAGGTGTTGAAACACTTAAAAAAGGTGACCGTGTATCAATTGCTTGGTTCTTCGAAGGGTGTGGCCATTGTGAATATTGTACGACTGGTCGCGAAACACTCTGCCGTTCTGTAAAAAATGCTGGTTATAGTGTTGACGGTGGTATGAGTGACTATGCTTTAGTTACTGCAGACTATGCTGTGAAAGTTCCAGAAGGACTTAATCCAGCTCAAGCTTCATCTATTACTTGTGCGGGAGTTACAACCTATAAAGCTATTAAAGAAGCTAAAGTTGAACCTGGTCAATGGGTAGCTATTTATGGTGCTGGAGGACTAGGTAATTTGGCTATTCAATATGCTAAGAAAGTTTTCAATGCACGAGTAGTGGCCGTTGATATCAACCAAGATAAACTTGATTTGGCTAAAGAATCTGGTGCTGACTTAGTTGTGAACGGTAAAGAAGTTGAAGATGTAGCGGGTTATATCCAAGAAAAAACTGGTGGTACACACAGTGCTGTTGTAACCGCTGTTTCTAAAGTTGCCTTCAATCAAGCTGTCGATAGTGTACGTGCTGGTGGAACAGTCGTTGCGGTTGGTCTCCCATCTGAATATATGGAGCTTTCAATTGTCAAAACAGTTCTAGATGGTATCCGTGTTGTTGGATCTCTTGTAGGTACACGTAAGGATTTGGAAGAAGCCTTCGACTTCGGTGCACAAGGCTTGGTAGTGCCAGTTGTTGAAACTGTTCCTGTTGATACAGCGGTAGAGGTCTTTGACCAAATGGAAAAAGGTGAAATTCAAGGACGTAAAGTATTGGATTTCACTAAGTAAGCAAACATCTTTCTGTGCTACCCTGACTATGTGAAGAGTCTAGTGGTGTAAACTTGAACTGATACTAGAAAGTTAGACAAATAATTTAAGTGAAGGATTTAGTTCTCTACTATATAGGACTAGGTCCTTTTAGTTTTACCTTAATTCGTTTGTAGTTGTAATATGTACTGTACTCAAAAAGATAGACAAAATTTTAGTCATTTGAAAAGTAGTAAAAAAGTTATATAATGATTTCGTAAATAAAGAAGTTAAAGAATATTATCATTTATAACAAGGAGAATGAAGTGGATTCTACCAACTTGGACTCGGAACTATTCATAGAGTTTAAATCACGTGGGAAACGATGCCAACTTTTTTATATATCCGATAGACATAGTGAAGGGTTATATGAGATTGTTTCTACTGAACGAGAACGTCTTGCTATGTGGCTTCCTTGGGTGGAAGATATGAAAAGTATTGAAAATGAAAGAGCGTTTATAAAGTATGCACGTGAAAAAATGGAGCGCAATGAGTTATTTATGTTAACAATTTGTGTCAATCAGAAACCAGTAGGAATGATAGATATACATAATATTGATTTACAAAAACATCAAGCCGAAATTGGATATTGGATATCAGAAAGATATGAAAATCAAGGTTTTGTAAAGCAGGGATTAAAAGAATTAATAACAATCATTCCATCCAAATTTAAAATTGATAAGCTTTTGATTTATATAGATGTTGATAATGTTAAAAGTAAGTTTATACCAATCAGTTTAGGTTTTAAAAAGGAAAGCGAAATCTCCCAATTCGAGTTCTATAATGGATTCTATCATGATTTTGAAATTTATGGGCTAAATATGAACGAAGGAAATATAGCAAATGATTAAAGTGAATTTTTTTACAAATAAATAATAATCAGAGAGTTTTGATTTTACCCCATTATCTAGGTATGATGTAAGAGTTAGTACTGAACAGCAGAAAAGGAAAAATTTTTCTTACCCCATATCATTGCTTATTGCTCTATTTTTGTAATTAAGATATAAAAAATACCCACCAGAAAGAAATTCTGGTGGGGTATTTGGTGGGGAACCAAATATAAGTAATTAGATTTTAGCGTTTTAAAACAATTCAAATGCTGTTAAATCAATCAAGTCACTTTAAATTAGGTTTATATTTTATTCCCACTCTACTGTTGCAGGTGGTTTACTTGTAATATCGTAGACGATACGGTTAACGTGGTCAACTTCGTTAACGATTCGAACAGAAATCTTTTGAAGAACTTCCCATGGAAGTTTCGCAAAGTCAGCTGTCATACCGTCGATTGAAGTGATAGCACGGATAGCGATAGTGTAGTCGTAAGTACGGCCATCACCCATAACACCGACAGAACGAACGCCTGTGTTAACAGTGAAGTATTGCCATACATCACGATCAAGACCAGCTTTGGCAATTTCTTCACGAAGGATAGCATCAGACTCACGAACGGTTTCAAGTTTCTCTTCAGTGATTTCACCCATAACACGGATGGCAAGTCCTGGTCCTGGGAAAGGTTGACGCCAAACGACTTCATCAGGCATTCCCATTTCAGTACCAAGGGCACGAACTTCATCTTTAAAGAGGGTATTAAGTGGTTCAATCAATTCAAATTGCATGTCTTCTGGAAGACCACCAACGTTGTGGTGAGATTTGATTGTTTGAGCTGTCTCAGTACCTGATTCAATAATATCAGTGTAAAGTGTCCCTTGAGCTAGGAAGTCTACACCTTTAAGTTTGCTTGCTTCGTCATCAAAGACGTAAACAAACTCGTTACCAATGATTTTACGTTTTTTCTCAGGATCATCAACACCAGCCAAGAGGTCTAGGAAGCGTTTAGAAGCATCAACACGGATAATGTTAAGGCCAAATTTACCTCCGAGCATCTCCATAACTTGGTCACCTTCACCTTTACGGAGAAGACCGTGGTCAACGAAGATACATGTCAATTGATCTCCGATAGCTTTTTGCAAAAGGACACCAACAACAGATGAGTCAACCCCACCTGAGAGTCCAAGAAGGACTTTACGGTCACCAACTGTTTCACGGATTTGTGCAATTTGCATATCTACGAAGTTAGCCATTGACCAGTCACCTTTGGCACCACAGATACCAAAAGCAAAGTTTTTCAAGATATCATTACCATATACAGAGTGACGAACTTCTGGGTGGAATTGGATACCGTAGAAGTTTTTCTCAGTATTTTCCATTGCGGCGAATGGGCAATCTACTGAGTCACCAACAAGATGGAAACCTTCTGGAATTTCTGTAACTGCATCACCGTGGCTCATAAGAACAACTTGTTCTTCAGGAGTTCCTGCAAAGAGTTCTGATTGGGCACGAAGGCGAAGTGTTGATTGGCCATACTCACGGTTACCTGCTTCACCAGCTGGAACAACTTTACCACCAAGTTTGTGGGTCAAAAGTTGCATTCCGTAACAGATACCAAGAATTGGAATACCAAGTTCCAAAATCTCTTCGTCAATACCAAATGAATCTTCGGCATAAACAGAGTTAGGACCACCAGAAAGTACGATACCGATAGGATTGATGGCACGGACTTCATCAGCGGTAATTTTATGGCTCTTCAATTCAGAGAAAACACCAAATTCACGAATACGACGTGCAATCAGCTGATTGTATTGGCTACCATAGTCTAGAACAATGATTTTCTGCACATCATTCAAAGTAGAAATGTCAGTCATTATTACCCTTTCTTTTTACGTCACACATGGACTCTTTCTTATGCAATCATTGTATCACAAATTTATGGACTTAGCACCTAGATTTATACGAGAAACTGTAAGTATCATACTCATCTTTACAATTCTGTTACTTTTTTTGTAAAATAGGGGTACAGAAGGGGGGATTAGATGTTACCAGCGTATATTCGCATACATGATAAGATTAAGGAAGATGTTGATGATGGTACTTGGAAAATCGGGCAACGTCTCCCTAGCGAGCGAGATCTTTGCGAGACTTTTGATGTGAGTCGTATGACTGTTCGTCAGGCCATAACACTTTTAGTGGATGAGGGGATTTTAGAACGCAAACCAGGCAGTGGAACCTTTGTGGCTAGCAGTCGAGTTAAGGAAAAGATGCGTGGAACTACGAGTTTTACTGAGATTGTCAAATCCCAAGGCAAGAAACCATCTAGTGAGCTTATTTCTTATCAACGTGTACATCCAAATGAGTTTGAAATCAAGAATTTAGGTGTTTTACCGCAGTCCTATGTCATTCGTATGGAACGTGTTCGCTTTGCCGATGACATTCCAGTTGCCTATGAGATTGCCAGTATCCCTGAGAAAATTATCCGAGGTTTTAAGGAATCAGAAATTACCGAACACTTCTTCAAGACCTTAACTGATAATGGCTATGAAATAGGGAAAAGTCAGCAGACCATATCAGCTAGTTTGGCCAATAGTAGTTTAGCCAAGCACCTCAAGGTTAAGACTGGTGATGCTCTCTTGAGTTTGACACAAATTTCCTTCCTCCAAGACGGTCAGGCTTTCGAATATGTACGAAGTTACTATGTTGGTGACCGTTTTGAATTTTATTTGGAGAATAACTAAAAGTCACTGCTTTTTTCTGCACAAGAATCGTGCTAACACCATGATTTTATGGTAAAATGGAGCTTATGGAAATTGAAAAAACCAATCGCATGAATGCCCTTTTTGAGTTCTATGCTGCACTTTTGACAGATAAGCAGATGAACTATATTGAGCTCTATTATGCGGATGATTACAGTTTGGCAGAAATTGCCGAGGAATTTGGTGTAAGTCGTCAGGCAGTATATGATAACATCAAGCGTACTGAGAAGATTTTAGAAGCTTACGAGATGAAATTACATATGTATTCAGATTACATCGTTCGTAGCCAAATTTTTGATGATATCATGGAAAAATATCCAGACGATAGCTATCTTCAGGAACAAATTGCTGTGCTCAGCAGCATTGATAATAGAGATTAGATTCAAGCAGAAAGTAAGAGAGGAAATGATATATGGCTTTTGAAAGCTTAACGGAACGCTTGCAAGGCGTTTTCAAAAATTTAAGACGTAAAGGAAAACTTTCAGAGAAAGAAGTTCAAGAAGTCACTAAAGAGATTCGTTTGGCACTTCTTGAAGCAGACGTAGCGCTACCAGTCGTTAAGACATTTATCAAACGTGTTCGTGAACGTGCTGTAGGTCACGAAATCATTGATACTCTTGATGCTTCACAACAAATTATCAAGATTGTTAATGAAGAATTGACAGAGATTCTTGGGTCTGAAACATCTGAAATTGAAAAATCTCCAAAGATTCCAACAATCATTATGATGGTTGGTCTCCAAGGGGCTGGTAAGACAACCTTTGCTGGTAAATTGGCTAATAAGTTGATCAAGGAACAAGAAGCCCGTCCAATGATGATTGCGGCGGACATCTATCGTCCAGCAGCCATTGATCAATTGAAAACTTTGGGGCAACAAATCAATGTTCCTGTTTTTGATATGGGAACAGAGACACCAGCAGTTGAGATTGTCAAAAATGGTTTGGAACAAGCGCGTGCCAATAAGAATGACTATGTCTTGATTGATACGGCTGGTCGTTTGCAGATTGACGAGACTCTCATGCAAGAATTGCATGATATTAAGGAGTTTGCTCATCCAAATGAAATTCTCTTGGTTGTGGATAGCATGATTGGTCAGGAAGCTGCTAACGTTGCCAAGGAGTTCAACGAACAGCTAGATATCACTGGTGTTGTTCTTACTAAAATTGATGGGGACACACGTGGTGGTGCAGCTCTTTCTATTCGTGAGATTACAGGCAAGCCAATCAAATTTACGGGTACTGGTGAGAAAATTACGGATATCGAGACTTTCCACCCAGACCGTATGTCAAGTCGTATTTTGGGTATGGGTGACCTTCTTACCCTTATCGAAAAAGCTTCTCAAGAGTACGATGAGAAAAAATCTCTTGAGTTGGCTGAAAAGATGCGTGAAAACACCTTTGATTTCAATGACTTCATCGACCAATTAGACCAAGTACAAAATATGGGTCCTATGGAGGATTTGCTTAAGATGTTGCCAGGTATGGCTAACAATCCAGCCTTGGCTAATGTTAAAGTAGATGAAAAGCAAATTGCGCGTAAGCGTGCCATCGTATCATCTATGACACCTGAAGAACGTGAAAATCCAGATCTTTTAACGCCAAGCCGTCGTCGCCGTATTGCCAATGGTTCAGGGAATACCTTCATCGAAGTAAACAAGTTTATTAAAGACTTCAACCAAGCCAAACAAATGATGCAAGGTGTTATGTCTGGCGATATGGAGCAAATGATGCGTCAAATGGGTCTTAACCCAAATAATCTGCCAAAAAACATGCCAAATATGCCTGATATGGGTAATATGGATATGTCTGCTCTCGAAGGCATGATGGGTGGCGCTGGTATGCCAGATTTTGGAAATTTAGATCTTAGCCAAATGCTTGGTGGTGGCCTTAAAGGTAAGGTTGGTTCATTTGCCATGAAACATGCGATGAAGCGTCAAGCTAATAAGATGAAAAAAGCTAAGAAAAAACGTAAATAAGAAACTTAGAACGCTAGACATTTTGCTCTAGTGTTTTTTTTGAAAAATATTGACTTATATAACTATACACTGTAATATACTAATGTATATACAATAAAAAGGAGTAGATTATGAAACCGAAAAAGAGAATTCAAGAAATGACCTTTGCAGCTTTATTAACTGCAATTGCTATCCTTATCCCAAGTATCATGCCAATTAAACTAATCATCCCACCGGCTTCGTATACTTTGGGGAGTCATGTTCCAATATTTCTAGCTATGTTTATATCTCCCTGGGTAACTGCTTTTGTTATCTTAGCTTCTAGTTTGGGATACTTTATGGCTGGCTATCCGATTGTGGTTGTTTTTAGAGCATTCTCTCATATTATATTTGGCTTTTTAGGCGCACTCTATTTGAAAAAATTTCCACAAACGATAGAAAACCATAAATCATCATTACTTTTCAACTTTGTTTTAGGACTTATCCATGCCATAGGTGAAGTTCTTGCTTGCGTGATTTTTTATTCCGTAACAGGAGAGGATTTCCAAAAACTGTTCTATGTTCTCTTTGTTTTAGTTGGTTTTGGCACTATTGTCCATAGTATGATAGACTATGTTATAGCATTAACGATTTTCAAAAGTATTCGAAAAATACGCTAATTGAAAGAGGTATGGTTGGTCTATGGCTTCAAATCGCAAACAAGAATTATTGGCACTCTTAAAGGGAGCTAAAGAGGCAATGAATGGACAGAGTTTGGCGGAGCATTTTGGTGTGACACGTCAAATCATTGTTCAAGATATTGCACTCTTACGTGCAGATGGTGCCCAGATTATTTCAACTAATAGAGGATATATCTATAAAAGTAGCGATGACAATTCTTATGTACGTCGACTGTTTAAGGTGAATCATAAAGTGTCCGATATGGAGGATGAGCTTTTGGCTATTGTTGATAATGGAGGCCGTATTCAAAATATCATGATAGATCATCCAGTTTATGGAGAAATTCAGACTTTGTTGAAATTGACTTGTCGTCGAGATGTTAGGCATTTTTTAGACCAAGCCTCGTCAAATGACTTTCGCCCCTTATCTGATTTGACAAACGGTGTTCATTATCATCTTGTCGAAGCAGATAGTGAGCAAGATATAGATTATATTGAAGAGGCACTTAACCATCTAGGATTTTTAGTTAAATAATGAGATAAAAGAGAAATGTAAAAGTAGTTAGTTTCACTTGAAAACAACTGCTTTTTTTGATAAACTTATGTTAGTTTATTAACTTACGGAGGTAGCCATGTTTTCAGGACAAAGACTTAAGGAAATTCGAGAAGCACAAGGAATGAGCCAAGCATCAGTAGCTAAGCATCTAGGAATTTCACGCTCCTCTTATTTTAATTGGGAAAATGGTAAGACGAAACCCAATCAAAAGAACCTTTCGGTTTTGGCCGAACTTTTTGGTGTAGCTGAGACTTATTTTCTGTCTGAACATGAGATTGTAGAAGTCTACTTGGAACTAAATGAGGAAAATCGCCAAGAAGCTTTGCGACTCACTAAGGCTCTCCTAGAAGAGCAAGAAACAGAAAAGCAAAAAGCTCCTGTTATTCCCCTTTACTCATACAAAGTTTTCGAGCGTTTATCAGCCGGAACTGGTTACACTTACTTTGGTGATGGCAATTATGATGAAGTTTTCTATGATGAAGAATTGGATCATGATTTTGCATCATGGGTATTTGGAGACTCTATGGAACCTACCTACCTAAATGGTGAAGTAGTGCTAATCAAACAAACAGGTTTTGATTATGATGGAGCTGTTTATGCTGTAGACTGGGATGGTCAAACCTATATTAAAAAAGTTTATCGCGAGGAAGATGGGCTACGTTTAGTTTCTCTCAATAAACGTTATGGTGATAAGTTCGCACCCTATGACGAAGATCCTCGAATTATTGGTAAAATTGTCGGTAACTTTATGCCTGTTGAGGCTTAAGCAGCTTGTATCGATTAGGCATCTCAAACTAAATCTGTTATAATATAAGTAAAGTAAAGCCAATTTTTTGGCTTTTTTTAAAGAATTTAAATCATATTTTATTAAGAAAATAAAGAGGAGAGATATACATGGCTACTATTCAATGGTTTCCTGGTCACATGTCCAAAGCACGCCGACAGGTCCAGGAAAATCTTAAGCATGTTGATTTTGTAACGATTTTAGTGGATGCACGTTTGCCACTGTCAAGTCAAAATCCCATGCTGACTAAAATTGTTGGCGATAAACCAAAGCTTTTAATTCTCAATAAGGCTGACCTTGCTGATAGTAATCGTACAAAAGAGTGGCGTAGCTATTTTGAGAGTCAAGGAATTAAAACCTTGGCCATCAACTCCAAGGAACAATCTACAGTTAAATTGGTGACAGACGCTGCTAAGAGTCTTATGGCTGACAAGATTCAACGACTACGTGAACGCGGTATCCAGAAAGAGACCTTGCGAACCATGATTATTGGGATTCCAAATGCTGGGAAATCTACCTTGATGAATCGTTTGGCTGGTAAAAAAATTGCCGTTGTAGGAAATAAACCTGGTGTGACAAAAGGTCAACAGTGGTTGAAGTCTAATAAGGACTTGGAAATTCTGGATACTCCGGGGATTTTGTGGCCTAAGTTTGAAGATGAATTGGTCGGTTTGAAACTTGCTTTGACAGGTGCCATCAAGGACCAGCTATTGCCAATGGATGAGGTTACAATTTTTGGACTTAACTATTTTAAAACTTACTATCCTGAACGTTTAGAGGAACGCTTTAAAGGGATTGACCTTGAAGAAGAGGCACCAGAAATCATTATGGAAATGACTCGAAAACTTGGCTTCCGTGAAGATTATGACCGTTTCTATAATCTATTTGTCAAAGAAGTTCGTGATGGAAAACTAGGACGTTACACACTTGATATTGTTGGGGTCGATACTGATGGCGACAATTAAAGAAGTCAAAGAGCAATTGGCCACTTTGACAGACCTTGACGATCACCGATGGGCAAGTTTTGAGGAAGATAGTCGAGCTGGTATACAAACTGCCATTAAGCAACGCCGTAAAGCTATACAAGCTGAGATTGCTGAGGAAGAACGCTTAGAGGTGATGCTCAGTTATGAAAAATCGCTTTATGCTCAGGGAGTTGAACTCATTGCAGGTGTTGATGAAGTTGGACGTGGCCCTTTGGCTGGGCCAGTGGTAGCTGCAGCGGTGATTTTACCGAAGCTTTGCAAAATAAAAGGTCTTAATGATAGTAAAAAAATACCAAAATCAAAACATGAAGCTATTTATAAGCAGGTCATGAAGGAAGCGGTAGCCGTCGGGATTGGTATAAAGGACAATCATGTGATTGACGATGTCAATATTTATGAAGCAACCAAGCTTGCTATGACTGAAGCTATTGAAAAACTTAGTCCCAAACCTGAACATTTGTTAATTGATGCCATGACTTTAGACCTACCAATAGGACAAACATCAATTATAAAAGGGGATGCTAATTCTTTATCAATTGCGGCAGCTTCTATCGTAGCAAAGGTAACCCGTGATAAGATGATGGCTGACTATGATCAGGAGTTTCCTGGTTACGCATTTGCCAAAAATGCAGGCTATGGTACTAAGGATCATTTGACTGGCATAGATAACTTTGGTGTTACTCCAATTCATAGAAGAAGCTTTGAACCCATAAAGTCAATAATAAAAAGTAGGTGAAGTGGTGTGATTTTAGCTATTGATATTGGAGGAACCTTTATCAAGTTTGGGTTAGTTGATGATGATTTTAGGTTTAGCAATCAATCTAAAGTTCCAACACCACCAACGTTAGACGACTTTTGGTTGACTTTAGAGCATATTGTCTCGTCTCACAAGGATATCATTTCTGGGATTGCCATTGCGTGCCCAGGAGAAATAAATAGTAAACGTGGCTTCATTTTCAAGGGAGGTCTTATCCCATATTTAACGGCTATTCCTCTTGGATCACGATTGACTAAAACATTTCAACTGCCTGTAAAGGTTATTAATGATGCTGACGCAGCAGCTTTGGCTGAAGCCAGATATGGAAGTCTACAAGACTTAGATTGTGGGGCTGCCTTGGTTTTAGGTACGGGTGTTGGTTTAGGACTTGTCTCACAGAAGGACTTGCTATCACCTCTGTCAGTCACCCAATATCTGCGAGCTCCAAGTCCCCAAAGAATGAGTCAAACCTCTCTACCTTTCCAGTGGGAATTGTTTATGCATTGCTTAGTAAGTCTTGTCGATAATAAGGGGTCTGCAGTAGGCTTTGTTCATGAAGCCAGTCAATTACTTGGGTTAGATCAAGACGATGGTCCAGCCGTATTCTCAGCTATAGAGGGAAATCAATCGGAGGATCTAAATCTTTTATTTAAAGACTATTGTCATGAAATTGCTGTTCTTGTGCTAAATTTGCAGAGCTTCTTTAGGTTGGAGAAAGTTGTTATCGGTGGTGGTATCAGTAGGCAAGGTACTTTAATAGAAGGAATAAGTGATGCCTATGAGGAGTTATTTAAGGATATGCCTGGATTAGGATTTGAGCCCATAACTATTCAAGCCTGTTATTTCCATAACGATAGTAACCTACTAGGCGCGGCGTCTTATTTTGCCTCTGAAAATGTTTTATAATCAAGGAAAGTTCCATTATGGAGCTTTTTTCTTTTTTCTTACGAATAAAGAAGTGGAGGTATTTACATGAACCACTTTGAACTTTTTAAACTGAAATCTGCTGGGTTGACGAATTTGAATATCTTAAATATTTTAGACTATCAAGAAACTCAAGATAGAAAATTAAGTCTGCGTGATATGGCAGTTGTCTCTAAGTCTAAAAATGCTGTTCTCTTTATGGAGAAATACAAGAATTTGGATGTCAAGCAACTGAGAGAGCAGTTTAAACGTTTTCCTACACTCTCAATTTTTGATAAGGAGTATCCCATTGAGCTAAAGCATACCTATAATCCCCCTGTTCTCTTATTTTATCAAGGAAATCTTGATCTCTTGAGTAAGCCAAAATTAGCTGTTGTTGGGGCAAGAAAGTGTTCTGAAACAGGCAAACAGTCCGTTCGAAAAATTGTTAGTGAACTTGGGAATCACTTTACTATTGTTAGTGGATTGGCGCGTGGGATTGATACTTGTGCGCATATGGAAGCCTTGAAAAATAAAGGCAACACTATTGCAGTTATCGGGACAGGACTTGATGTTTATTATCCTAAAGAAAATAAAGCTTTGCAGGACTATATGGCAAAAAATCATTTAGTTCTTACAGAATATGGACCAGGTGAACAGCCTCTCAAGTACCACTTTCCTGAACGCAATCGGATTATTTCTGGATTGTGTCAAGGAGTTATGGTTGTAGAAGCTAAGCTTCGCTCAGGAAGTCTGATTACTTGTGAGCGTGCCATGGAAGAAGGTAGAGATGTTTTTGCTATTCCAGGAAATATTTTAGATGGCAAGTCAGATGGATGCCATCACCTAATTCAGGAGGGCGCAAAGTGCATTACGACAGGGTTTGACATCCTTTCAGAGTTTTCTTGAAAATCAAAGTTCTCCTATAGAGATAAAGTTTTTTATTGACAGTTAAAGAAAAGGACGGTATCATGTTAGTTGCTCGGTCCAAGATGTTTCATTTTTTAATGTCTTGTGACTAGAATTTAGACAAATTAGTGGCGCAGCCAGTTTATAACATTATAAGGAAATAGTCTATGGCGACAGCAACAACAAAAACGAAAACTAAAACAACAAAGAAAACGACAGCCAAAAAGGCGACTAAAAAGAGAGCGACACCAAAGAAAAATTTGGTTATCGTGGAGTCTCCTGCTAAAGCGAAAACGATTGAGAAGTACCTTGGGCGCAATTATAAAGTTGTGGCCTCTGTTGGGCATATCCGTGATTTGAAAAAATCAAGTATGTCGATTGATTTTGAAAATAATTACGAACCTCAATATATTAACATTCGAGGCAAGGGACCTCTTATCAATGAACTAAAGAAGGAAGCTAAAAAAGCCAAACAAGTCTTTCTGGCAAGTGACCCGGACCGTGAAGGAGAAGCTATTTCATGGCATTTGTCACATATTCTTGGTCTTGACGAACATGATAAAAACCGAGTGGTCTTCAATGAAATCACAAAGAATGCGGTTAAAAATGCCTTCGTAGAGCCACGCGCCATTGACATGGACTTGGTAGATGCCCAGCAAGCTCGTCGTGTCTTGGACCGTATTGTGGGTTACTCTATTTCACCGCTTCTATGGAAGAAGGTTAAGAAAGGTCTTTCGGCCGGTCGTGTACAATCGGTAGCTCTTAAGCTCATTATCGACCGTGAGAATGAAATTAAGGCCTTTAAACCAGAAGAATACTGGACTATTGATGGTGCTTTTAAGAAGGGTGCTAAAAAGTTTCAGGCTAGCTTCTATGGCTTGGATGGTAAAAAGCTTAAGCTCAACAATAATGATGATGTTCAAGCTGTTCTCTCTCGTATCACAAGTGATGACTTTAACGTTGATAAGGTAGAGAAAAAAGAACGTCGTCGTAATGCGCCATTGCCATATACAACTTCATCTCTCCAACAGGATGCTGCCAATAAGATTAACTTCCGTACACGTAAGACCATGATGGTTGCCCAACAGTTGTATGAAGGGATTAATCTTGGTTCAGGCGCTCAAGGTTTGATTACCTATATGCGTACGGACTCTACACGTATCAGTCCGGTGGCACAAAACCAGGCTGCTGAATTTATTACGGAACGCTTTGGTTCTAAGTATTCAAAACATGGTAGCAAGGTGAAAAATAGTTCGGGAGCACAAGATGCCCATGAGGCTATTCGTCCGTCAAATGTTTTCCAAACACCAGAAAGCATCGCTAAGTATTTGGATAAGGATCAGCTCAAGCTTTATACTCTTATCTGGAATCGTTTTGTGGCGAGTCAAATGACAGCTGCTGTATTTGATACGATGAAGGTGACCTTGTCTCAAAACGGAGTCATTTTCACAGCAAAAGGTAGCCAAATCAAGTTCGATGGTTATATGGCCGTTTACAACGACTCTGATAAGAATAAAATGCTTCCTGATATGGCTGAAGGTGATACGGTTAAGAAGGTTGTGACAACGCCTGAACAACACTTCACGCAACCCCCTGCCCGCTATTCTGAAGCGACTCTGATTAAGACGCTGGAAGAAAATGGTGTTGGTCGTCCGTCAACTTATGCACCGACACTTGATGTTATTCAACGTCGTTACTATGTTAAATTAGTAGCTAAACGTTTTGAACCAACAGAACTTGGTGAAATCGTTAATAGCTTAATCGTCGAATTCTTCCCAGACATCGTGGATGTTAAATTCACTGCCGAGATGGAAGGAAAACTCGATAAAGTTGAAATCGGTAAAGAGCAGTGGCAAAAGGTTATTGATGAGTTCTTCAAACCTTTCCAAAAAGAATTGGAAAAAGCTGAAGAAGGTATTGAAAAAATCCAAATCAAGGATGAGCCAGCTGGTTTTGATTGTGACCTCTGTGGTCACCCAATGGTAATCAAACTTGGTCGATATGGTAAGTTTTATGCATGTAGTAACTTCCCAGATTGTCACAATACTAAAGCCATAACCAAAGAAATTGGCGTTACTTGTCCAACCTGTGGTAAAGGTCAGGTCATCGAACGTAAGACAAAACGAAATCGTGTCTTCTATGGTTGTGATCGCTATCCTGACTGTGAATTTACATCGTGGGATATCCCTGTTGGACGTAACTGTCCTAAATCAGGCGATTATCTTGTCGAGAAGAAAGTCCGTGGTGGCGGCAAGCAAGTTATCTGTAGTAACGAAGAGTGTGACTACAAAGAATCTATTGTTAAATAAAAAGAAAACTATCTCAAGTTAAGTCTTGAGATAGTTTTTTGCATTTTATCAAAAAAACTGATACTTTCCTTAAATTTGTTTTTTATACTAAGCATGAAAAGAAAGGAGAGTAAGTGGTTTTCTGATATTAGGTAAATATAAGCTTATATTGAAAACAGAACTATTCTAAAAGAGGTGTACAAATGCAAATAACTGTTAAACAACTTTCAAAATCCTACAAAGATAAGACTATTTTAGACAACATCACATTTACAATTGAATCTGGAACGGTTTCTGGTCTATTAGGAGTAAATGGGGCTGGTAAGTCAACTCTGATGAAAATTCTTTTTGGTTTAGTCCAAAAAAGTAGTGGAGAAATTCGATTTGATGGATCATCCAAAAACAAACATTTATTAGGTGCATTAATCGAAGCACCTGCAATTTATCACAACCTTTCGGCTTTTGATAATCTAAAAACAAAAGCGTTGTTATATGATATTCCTGATTCAAAAATTTTTGAAACCTTGGAAATAATTGGTCTTTCAAATACTGGAAAGAAAAAAGCCGGTAAATTTTCATTAGGTATGAAGCAGCGACTTGGGATTGGTATGGCTATTTTAACTAATCCCCAATTTTTAATTCTAGATGAGCCTACTAATGGCCTTGATCCTGATGGTATAAATGAATTGCTAAACCTTATTCGTTCTTTGAAAGCAAAAGGGATGACAATTCTGGTTTCCAGTCATCAACTTCTAGAAATTAGTAAGGTTGCTGATCATATTCTTATTCTCGATAAAGGTAAAATTCAATATGATGGTGAAAACAAAAATGTAGATAGTCTTGAGAGACTCTTCTTTAAAATTGTTCATGGGGGTTAGTGATATGCAAAAGATATTCTATTCGGAATTGCTCAAATTACGACATTTAGGAACGACTAAATTCTTAATCATCATACCATTTTTAACCGTTCTTATAGCCTTTTTAATGGGAGGGTTACAGATTTTTGTTCCTTTCTCGGTTTATTGGTGGGAAGCTATCTTTTTATATCTTGTAAATGGTCTTTTGTTTATAGTTGATAGACGTTTAGAAGACCAGGCTGGGCATTTTCAAAATGTTACAAATGGATATTTCACTTGGAAAATTATCTTGATGAAAATGGTGCTTATAGGAATGAGGACATTGATTTCTAGTTTATTCTTACTTGCTTTCCTCAGTCTCGTTGCATTTATTTACACAGGTTTTATTCCAATAAATATTCCTAAAACAGCTATTTCATTAATTTTAATTTGGATGACAACTTTATGGAATATTCCTTTTCTTTATCTGATGTCTAAATACATGAGTCATTTCATTCTATTAGCTCTTAATACACTGGTTTGTCTTTTAATAGCCCCCTTTATTGCTCAAAGTCCTCTCTGGTTCGTCTTGCCCTATACCTATCACTATAAAATAGCTCAATTTATATTAAACCTTAAACCATCGGGAGATGTTCTTACAAATCAAAATCAAACCAGCATTTTGCAAGTGCCGCTTATTATTATTTTATCAATGATAATGATAATTCTTTTATCGTATATCCTAAAAAGGAGGAAATCAAGTGTTAAGGAGTGAGTTACTTAAATTAAAAAACACAGTAGGTCTCTATCTTGTTTTCAGTTTTGCGGTATTAGAAACCCTTACAATTCCATTATATGTGAGGTTTGTGCCCAAAGTCATATTTATAAGCAATCTAGCTATCTTATCTTTTTTATGCTATCCGCTATTGACATCATTTTTGTCAATTTTATGGATTGAACAAGAAGAACACGCTAATCATTATCAAGAAATATTGAGTTATCCTAAGAAAAGACGTTTATGGTTGACAAAACTTTTAATAGCAGACCTAATCCTTAGTCTACCTTCTTTATTGAGTTGGATTAGTATAAATCTACTCTTAAAACATAGCCTTGATGGATTTGTAGTAAGCCTATCAAGTTGGATGCTAATTATCTTTCTCAATCATTTTCATTACTTAACACAAGTGAGTCTGAACAGTGCCAGTAATATTATTATCTCTATGGTTGAAATTATTTTTATTATTTTTGCTAGTAATAAAGTTTTCTTGTCTATTCATTGGCTTCCTATTGCATTTCCTATTAACAGCATTCTCATAGGTGATTGGCGTCAACTCACTACCTTGCCTTTATGGATAGTTGGGGTGACTATGTTATTTATTTGTTCCATAGATTTCAAAACAAAAAGATAATATAAGAAATAACATGGATAGTGTATTAGTCTTCAATGATTATCCTAAAATAATATTAATTGTTTGTCTGAAAAGTAAACTATATTAGTTAATTTTTTTTACTAAGAATGAAAGAAAGGAGAGTTATTATGAAACGTTTAAGTTTGACAAGTTTCCAACTCAAATATATAGCCTTAATTACTATGGTATTTGACCATATTCATTACTTTTTTGATTATACAGGGAAAATACCAATTTGGTTTACTATGATTGGGAGATTAGCGGCCCCCTTGTTCCTTTTTGCTGTGATTGAAGGTTTCGTTCATACACACAATCGAAAAAAATACTTCCTAAAGATTTATGCTTTAGCGATTTTGATGGGATTGATTCAGTTTGGATTCTATAATTTTTTACATCCTCTTGTGAGACCAGATGGTTTCTTTCCACAAAATATGATGCTGTCATCATTCGCTATTTTGCTTGTTGCTCTTCAAGGTATTGCTTGGATTCAAGAAAAGAAATACCTTAAAGGAATTCCAACCTTACTTTTCCCAATATTACTCCCATTGCTAATGTTGCCTTTTTATCTGCTAAGTGTGAATAAACCTATGTTACTTTTTCTACTAAAATTTCTCAATTTTACAGTGCTACCAGTTCATACATTTATTAGTGATGGAGGAACATGGTTGCTTTTGACTGGTATCGCTATGTATCTTTGTCATAAGAATCTTAAGAAAGAAGTGCTTGCTTTTGTGAGTGTTAGTCTTGTTTGGGTACTAATGGCGATTGTTCTAACTAGACCTTCTTTTCACGATTTAATGTTTAAATACATTGAATGGATGGAAATATTTGCAGCTCCTTTGATGCTTTGTTATAACGGTCAAAGAGGGAATGGGTCAAAATATTTATTCTATGTCTTTTACCCAACACATATTTATCTACTCTACGCCTTGTCAGTTATCTTCTATAGATGATATGATAAAGGTAATTTTGTACGAAAGGAAAGCTTATGGCTCAAATACTTGTTATTGATGATCAAGAAGATATTGTGAAATTGGTTGTAAAAGCTTTAGAGCTTAAAAATCATAAGGTGACGGGGTTTACAAGTGTTTTAGATTTGGATAAGAACTCGTTGCCACAGTTTGACTTGATTTTACTGGATATCATGATGCCTGATGTTGACGGTCTCCAGTTTTGTCATGAGATTCGTGATCAGGTGGATTGTCCTATACTCTTTATTACAGCTAAAACACAAGAGGCAGATATTGTCCAAGGCTTGACTTATGGTGCTGACGATTATATTTGTAAGCCATTTGGGGTTAAAGAACTGCAAGCGCGTGTGGCTGCACACTTGAGACGTGAACATCGTGAGCGCCACCATAAGCTATTAATTGGGAATATTCAGTTTGATTTGTCTGCTCAGGAGCTCTATGTTGAGAATCAGTTGTTAGATTTGACTAAGTCAGAATATTGTATTTGTCAGTTTCTGGCTGAAAATAAGGGCCAAGTCTTTTCCAAAGAACAAATCTACACGCATTTGTATGGCTATGAGGATAAAGGGAGTCCGACAGCAGTGGCCGAACATATCAAAAATATCCGTGCAAAGCTCAAAAATGTTGGGCAAAGTCCTATTGAAACAGTCTGGGGGATTGGTTATAAGTGGCACTAATTAAAAAACGAGAACACTCTCTAAGAACAATCTTGATATCTTATGTCGTCAGCCTTACAGTTCTATCAGCAATCAGTAGCCTACTTATTTTGTCTTTGTTCAGCTTGTCTTATTGTTTTGGGGTTGTCATTCCAGCAAATCGGGTAGAAAGTGATTTGCATGCTGTGAGGAATGATATTGAAACTTCTAAGGTCTTTAATCCAGATGTTTTGCCCGATGGTACTCGCTATGTCTTTTTGACTAGGGATTTTAAGCTTAAGAAGTCTAACATGCCAGTTAACTTGCAAGAAGAATCCTTACTAAATTACCAATTCAAGAATGCTCACGGTGGAATATACGGCTATTTTCAGTCTTTTGAACGGTCAGATGGCATAGTCATTGTCAATTATCAACTATCACCTCGGTACCGTAATGACTGGATGAACCAGCATTTTCCCAATGCTGATCTATTGATGATTGGCTCAATGATGGTGTCTATCCTACTCATATTTATTTCTTTAACTTTTTACTATGCTAGTAAATTGAGTCGAGAGTTAAGCCCAATATTGAAGGCAACAAAGAAAATAGCAGAGCAAGACTTGGATTTTCAAACGTCCAAATCTAAAATTACTGAGTTTAACCAAGTTTTAAATGGTTTGGATCATATGCGAGTAGCACTTCGTGAGTCTTTGATGGAAAATTGGAAGGCAGAGCAAGATAAACAAAATCAGATTTCTGCTCTGACACATGATTTAAAGACACCCCTAACAGTTGCTCGTGGGAATGCTGAGCTCTTAGCTATGACGCCCTTAAATGCAGAACAGACGGATTTGTTAGAGCATTTTCAAAAAGGGATTGCACAGGTTGATGCTTATGTGAAAGAGTTGTCTGAACTCAACAAAACGAGTTTGAAGAAAACTTTGACGCTTGAAGAAATTCCAGTTAAGGAATTTGTTGAAGACATTTACGATCAAACCTTGTCATTAGCACAAACGAAACAAATCAATGTTGTATTTGACAAGAAAGAAATTGAGGAAGAAATTATAGGCAATTGGGACAGGTCCTTGTTGAATCGAGCTTTTATGAATATCCTTTCGAATGCGGTAGAGCATACGCCTAGTGGTAGTCAGTTGCTCTTAACTGCTAGGGTAGAAGATGATGAATTCAAGTTTATCTGCCTTGATTCTGGTCCTGGATTTTCCCTTGAATCACTTGAAAAGGCCACTCAGCTCTTTTATCAAGAGGATAAAAGTAGACAGAGCCGCAATCATAGTGGACTTGGTCTGACTATTGCTAATGATATTATTCGCTTACACCACGGTAGTCTTTCTCTTTCAAATGACAATGGCACAGGTGGTGCTAGAGTGACTATCATTTTACCCCTTTAAATACAGATGACTCCTAGTCGCCAGATGAGGAGTTTTTTGCTATACTACTAAGAGTAAAAATGAAGAAAGATTTGTGGGGGCAGGATTTTATCTTGTTCCCGAAGAGGTATTAGTGTCATGTCTCAATCAAAAGCAGATTATATTAACGTGATTGGAGCTGGTTTGGCCGGATCCGAGGCGGCTTATCAGATTGCCAAACGTGGTATTCCAGTAAAACTTTATGAAATGCGTGGGGTTAAAGCAACACCACAGCATAAGACAACAAATTTTGCAGAATTGGTTTGCTCTAACTCTTTCCGTGGAGATAGCTTGACCAATGCTGTAGGGCTTCTTAAAGAAGAAATGCGTCGCTTGGACTCTATCATTATGCGCAATGGAGAAGCTCACCGTGTGCCAGCTGGTGGTGCCATGGCGGTGGACCGTGAGGGTTATGCAGAAGCAGTAACAGCTGAAATTGAAAATCATCCATTAATTGAAGTTATCCGTGAAGAAATCACAGAAATTCCTGATGATGCCATTACAGTTATTGCTTCAGGACCATTGACTTCTGATGCTCTAGCTGAAAAAATTCATGAGCTTAACGGTGGAGATGGCTTCTATTTCTATGATGCCGCTGCACCAATCGTTGATAAAGCGACTATCGATATGAACAAGGTTTACCTTAAGTCACGCTATGACAAGGGTGAAGCAGCTTATCTAAACTGTCCAATGATCAAGGAAGAGTTCTTGGCCTTCCATGAGGCTTTGACAACAGCTGAAGAAGCTCCTTTGAATTCCTTTGAAAAAGAAAAGTATTTCGAAGGGTGTATGCCTATCGAGGTCATGGCTAAACGTGGTATCAAGACAATGCTCTATGGCCCTATGAAACCTGTTGGTTTGGAGTATCCTGAGGATTACAAAGGGCCACGTGACGGCGATTTCAAGACACCTTATGCAGTTGTTCAGCTTCGTCAGGATAATGCGGCTGGTAGTCTCTATAATATCGTTGGTTTCCAAACCCACCTCAAATGGGGCGAGCAAAAGCGTGTCTTCCAAATGATTCCAGGTCTTGAAAATGCTGAATTTGTGCGTTATGGGGTTATGCACCGCAACTCTTACATGGATTCGCCAAACTTGCTTAAGCAGACTTTCCAATCAAAATCAAACCCTAATTTGTTCTTTGCGGGACAAATGACTGGTGTTGAAGGTTATGTTGAATCAGCGGCCTCAGGTTTAGTTGCTGGAATCAATGCAGCCCGTCTCTTTAAAGGTGAAGAGGAACTTATCTTCCCTCATACAACAGCTATCGGAAGCCTCCCATATTATGTGACACATGCTGAGAGCAAACATTTCCAACCAATGAATGTTAACTTTGGTATTATCAAAGAGTTGGAAGGTCCACGTATTCGTGACAAGAAAGAGCGTTACGAAAAAATTGCTGAGCGTGCTCTTAAGGATTTACAACCTTTTATTCAAGCTTAGACAAGATCAAAATCCCTTACCGAATGTGAACTGCACCCCAAAAGTTAGACAGAAAAAATC
>NZ_KV809628.1:40371-44771 GCF_001812625.1 Streptococcus sp. HMSC064H09 | reverse complement strand
TTTTTTCTGTCTAACTTTTGGGGTGCAGTTCAAAGCTATTTTTATTGAATCATTCAATCATTTGGGTGTTTTCTTTTTCACATTATCGGTGAACTTGTGAATGCTAAATAATCAGATATAATGAAAAGTAAATCTATTTCAAAAATGAATATAGGAGATAAGTTGATGGATTATAAGAGGATTTGGAAAAAATATACCCTTATTTTACGTATCAGTACCGTGTTAATTATTATTTTGTTATTTTTCCTTCGATGGTTATTTTTAGAAAATTCCACAATGCAGTTGATTGCTTCAATTAGCGTCGTTTTTCTAGTTCTTGTATTAAAAATTTACTTAAATAGCTTATTGGTAAGGGAAACTCACAAAGTCCTTAATGAAACGATGGGTTTGGATTTCTGGTATGATTCGATTCAACGGCAAGGTAAGTCTCGACGAAAAAAGACTCAAATCAATGCTAGGATTGCTTCTATTACTTACGCTTACATGATTGGCGATTTTCCATCCGTCATAAGCCAAGCAGAGAAATTACAATTTGCAGGTATTAGGAAAACTTACCTTAATTTTCTATGGATTATTTCACTGAAAGCATCCTTACTTTCTGGAAAAATAATCAGCAAAGATGACCTCTTAAAATCACTCCATTATCTAAACTTTAAAGACGAGAAAGCAAAAGAAGTCAAACAGAGGGAATTTCTTGCTATGTACGATATCCTTGTGGAGAGGAAACCAAATGATTTCTTTAATCAAGCAACTGCTCCACAAGCCTTTGAACGACTTGAACTTCAGTATTTTAAAGCCTTAAATGAGCTAATAAAAGGAAATAAGACTCAATCCCAAAACTTGTTTGAAGAGATTGCACAAGAAGATGAGCGCCTGTACTTTGTACGAATGGCAAGACAGTGGTTGGGCAATAAAGGTGAAGGAGTTACCAAAAATTTAGAACAGGGGTTAGAGAAAATCGAGCCTCTAACTGTCGATTTGCCAAGTCTAGAACTTGAGACACCTAAAAAGAACAAGAAAAAATGGTTATGGTTGCTCTTGATTATACCAGCTCTAATGCTTCTGGGGATTATTAATACCACTATTGATGAGGAAAAATCAGATGATGGTATTTACTATCTCATCGTTAAAAATCGATCAACAAAAACAGCTACAATTGATAAAAATTTTTGGATAAAAATAGACGGTGAGCAGATTACTCTAAAGGATGTGGAGGGAGAGCAAACCTATCACTATGACTCCCAAAATGATGAATTCACTAAAGATTCAGAGACATATAATTGTCTGTTCAACAATGGTACCCTACTTCTTGTGGGTGACGGTTCAGATAATGAACCACTAGATTATGTTAGTCCTGAAAGCAGTTGGTATTCAGGCTATGAACAGGGAAAAGTCAAAATAGAAAAGTAGCTTAAACCGGAGAGGGACGCAAATAGCAGACTTGATTACAGTAAGAGAGAGGTGATAGTTAAGAAATGAAGAAATCAATTTTTAAAGCCAGTTTTGAAGAATCTTTAAATCTATTAGATGATGCCTCACTTCAATATATAAAGAAAGATTATTACGAAAAACTGGGCAAAGGCTTAAACAATGGAAAGCCAAGTATTGGTTTTAGAATAAAAAGTATTCTCTACAGCGTCTTTTTTGTATTCGGATGTAATTTTCTCTGTGCCTTATTTGCCTCTTCTTTGGATGTTGCAGATTCCAAAGATTTAACCTTGCCTGTTCACAAGCCGTCACTGTTGACCCCTGAATTATTTCTGATTTGCTGTTTTATATGGCTATTACTTGTACTTATTGGAAAATTTGTTCGAAAACCGTTTATTCGTCCATACAGATATCGCTTTCATGTGGAGATCTTTTTATTTTGGTTTTGCCTTGAGTTCAATCTCTTGGCAATAACTGTAGCCCTACCGACCCTAACCTCAGTTGGAATCTGGTTTATTTATATTCTTCTGTTTATTATTGCCCTGATATTCCTTCGTATGGAGAAAAGAAGTTTAAGCACTTGTTTTTTCGGTGAAGAGGCGAGAGAAACTCTTGTTGATAGAATAGCAAGCTTAATCGCCACCTATGGTTCAGGAGTGCTAGGGCTTGCTGTAATCATCAAAATAATCTTATCGCATTCGGGTATAGCAGTTTCACAAAGCTTGACTTTGTTAGGTATGTTCTTGACATGGATAATCATAGATATTGGATTCTTGGCAATGGTTATCTTCATGGAGCTCCCTTTCTTTTTAGAAGGTTACTACAAAATAAAATACCCTGAAGAATACCGAGACTGGGAAGGCAAGTCAGTAGAAGACTGGTATGGGAAAAAGTACTTGAAGAAACCCAAGGAGTTGTTGGAAGATAAGAATGAAGAAATCAATCTTTAGGGCCAGTTTTGAAGAGAGTTTAAATCTTTTAGATGATAGTGTCTCAGGAAAATTTGCACAGGAAAATTATCAGGATGCTCTAAAAAAAGAAAAATATAGAGGGACCTTTAAGTCGTATGTTTGGTTAGTGATTTTGACAATCTTATTTATAATGGGTCCCAATTGGTTGATTGTAGCTTTAAATAATTATTTATTTTATCATGCTAATCCTAAAGATTTAACAGTAGGCCTATCCGAGGTTAATTTTCTTCCCTACTGGGTGTTTTGGATGGGGCTGGCAATATGGCTTTTACTGATTATATTAGGAAAGCGATTCAACCAACAGTTCATTTTGATCTATAGAGGTCAGTTTCATTTTATGGTTTCTTTTATAATATGGCTGCTAATTGAACTTAATCTTTTCTTGATGAATTTACTTTATGGTCTTGTTGGCTATGTGGGAATGTTTGTTTTTGAAGGACTAATTCTTTTCACAATCATTTATATGATACGTGATAAGTCTACCTCATTGCTAAATTTATTATATGGTGGTACCGAAATAGAGAGTCCGACCGATAGATTGTTTAATAGAGTATTTAGATTTATTGTCAAGTATGGTGGAATAGTTGTAGCACTCTGGATAATTTTTCGTACGATATTTTCGGATTCAATAAGAAATGCAGATAGTTTGGTTGGAGGATTAAGCGTTTTATTTTTATTCCTAATGTTCAATATATTGATTGCTGCCTTTGAAATTTATTTCATGTTCCCCTACATGTTGCAGGGCTACTACAAATGGAAGTATCCAGAAGAATATCGTGATTGGGAAGGCAAGTCAGTAGAAGAATGGTATGGGAAGAAGTATCTAAAGAAGCATAAGGTCAAGTTTAAGTGAAAAAATTGAATTAATCAAAGAAGCATCTGAGTTTAACTTCAGATGCTTCTTTGATTGTTATTGTATAAAAATAATTATATTTAAAATGTTGCTGATATATTTTCTATTCTATATTTAAATCTTTTTGTATTTCCATTTTAAGATTTTTGATGAAGACTTGGTCACCAAAAGCTTCAGCTAGTACGGTAGCCGTATTATAGAGCTCAGCCGCTTTATCTCTGTTGTTCTCATAGAACAGATAATATTTCGCTTCAAAAATAAGTACAGCGGGTTTGTAAGCATGTTGTAGTGTCTTATCGATAACAGTATGCATTTTATCGACAATAGTTTTCATATTTCTATAATCATGGTGCATGACATAGATTCCACCTATAGTTGACAATGCTCCAAGTAGTTCAACATTAACTAGCTCTTCCCCTTGTAGTTCTTGATTAATTAATTTACATCGAAAACTTTCAACAATTTCTTCATCATAGTCACCAACTTGACATTTAAAAGTATAATATTTAATTAGTAAGAGGTCATTTAAGGAATATGCTTCTTTCTTCAATACTTGAGTCAGATAGTCTTCAAAGATAGTTTCGATAGCATCCTCTTCACCTTCAGTCATAAAATTCAGGGTTCTTTCAATGATATCAATGGTTAAAAGTTCGTCCTCTGGTAGAATATCAATATATTTTTCATAAAGTTCTTCAATATCTTGTAGTTTTTTCTTGATACGCTCGAGGTCGCCATAGACAGGAGACTTCATGAGTTTATATTTAGCCTGATAATACTCCTCAGGAATATCTAGTTTTGTTTCACCTAACAAATAGTTGAGGGAAACACCCAATTTATCACTGATGTATTGCAGTTTGACAATGGTTGGTAAAGAACGACCAAGTTCAATTCTCATCAGTTGTTTTACTGTTAATTCTTCTTCGGTATCACAAACGTGCTCACGTGTTAACCCTTGACGTTCACGTTCTTCACGAATTCTTTTTCCAATCTTGATTTTAATATCTTCTGACATACATAATTCCTTATGATTTAGATTTTTAATAATAATATAACGTAAAATTGAAATAAAGTCTAAAAGCCATAATAGAAGTAGTGTATAATAGAATCTACAGGTGTTTACAATTATGAAACAATCTCAATTTGCGAGG
>NZ_KV809628.1:0-40271 GCF_001812625.1 Streptococcus sp. HMSC064H09 | reverse complement strand
CAATTATGAAACAATCTCAATTTGCGAGGGCGCTAGCCAGCGGATATTCTTCTCAAATATTATTTAGAATATTAAAAATGTTATAATAGGAGATGAGAAAGGGGGAGACGATGATAAAAATTATAGCAATAAACCCTATTCCGTTTAAAAAAAGAATGATTGAATTTATCTTTGATTATCTTTTCATTCTAGCTTATTTAGTTCTTCTGTTTTTAAGTTCGATGCTTATTTACATCATCTTTTTTAATGGTGTCCCAGAGTTTACAGAAATTCAGTCGCAGTGGCTTGTATTTTTCACCTCTGTTTTGCCAATCACGCTCCTTTTCACATTATTGGATTATAAACATGATGGCAGTTTTGGGAAGGTAAAAGCTGGACTTGAACTGGTCTACCAGAAAAAAACAGTGCAGGCTAGCTTGACTAGAAATGTCATCAAATTTTTACCTTGGCAACTCGGTCATATGGGCACGATTCATGGCTTATATAGTGATTTTGATGTATTGTCCATTATCCTCTCTATTTCGGCGACTCTACTTGCAGTTTTGCTACTGGCAATGACGATATATAGGAAAGATAAGAGGCATCTAGGAGACCTACTAGCCCGTACACAAGTACAGCTAAGAGGTGACTAAGATACAGGTTGCTTACTTGATTCTTAAGGAAAACTGTATACGATTAAAGGAAGTCATTATGATGACCTCCTTTTTTTATTGCTCTAAATACTGTACAATAGAATGATTACAGGAGTTTACAATTATGAAACAATCTCAATTTGCGAGGGCGCTTTGGTATGGTATTCTGGGTGCTCTCTTTTTTGCTTTTACTTTTATTTTCAACCGTAGTATGAATCTTTCGGGTGGGTCCTGGGTGTGGAGTGCTAGTCTACGTTACTTGTTTAGTTTGCCTATGCTGGCTGTTTTGGCCTGGCGTAAGGGTGAGCTGGCAGGTGTTCTGTCTGCCATTAAGAAAGAACCCTTGACCTGGTTGGTCTGGAGTACGGTGGGTTTTGGTCTTTTTTATGGACCGCTGTCTCTAGCGTCCATTTATGGCGAGTCTTGGTTTGTGGCGGCTACTTGGCAGATTACCATTCTAGCTGGTCTGCTCTTGACGCCTCTATTTGGGCAGAGGGTACCTGGTAAGCAACTGCTTATGACATTGGTTATCCTTTTAGGGATTATTCTCATCCAGATTCCTTACTTTGGTAGTGGTCTTGGTAGCGGTGTGGTCCGTGCTAGTCTTTTGATTTTACTGGCCGCTTTTGCCTATCCTTTGGGCAATCGTAAGATGATGGTCCACTGTAAGCAGGATCAGCTTTCAACGACGCAGCGCGTGTTTGGGATGACCTTGATGAGTACGCCTTTTTGGTTGCTCTTGTCAGTTTTTGCTGTAGCAGATGCTGGGCTTCCATCAGGTGGACAGATTTTACAGTCTTTAATTGTAGCTGTCTTTTCTGGGGTTGTCGCAACCTTGCTTTTCTTCGAGGCAACTAATCTAGTTAAGCATAACCATAAGCAACTGGCAGTAGTTGAGGCTACTCAGGCTGGTGAAGTTCTCTTTACCCTCTTGGGTGGTTGCCTCTTCCTCGGAGATAGTCTACCTAGCCTTTTGGGATTCTTTGGGATTGCTATTGTAACTATTGGTATTATTGGAAATAGCCTGCTAACAGGCTCAGATTAAGCATAAGTATGAGACTTTCGAATGGCAAATTCGGAAGTTTTTTATTTCTATTAAAAATATTATAGAAAAATGCCACATTTTCAGACGATAGTGCTATAATGATATTAAAAGTAAGCGTTTACCGTTTTAATGTAAATCCTAGAGATATTTCCGGAAACTTTGACAGGCTTATTAATAAAGGCGAATGTATTGACTTTGAATTTTCATGAAAACTGAGATAACATTTAATGTTACTCTAAAGAAGGAGAAGAATCATGAATGATACTGTTTGTAAAAATTGGTTTATGCGTAAAAGTGGGAAGACTTGGGTCTACGGCTGTGCCTTGGTAAGCTTTGCAGGTTTGGCCCTGGCTGGTCCTGTCTATGCGGACCAAGTGGAACAGGCAACTGTGAGCCCAACACCTCAAGAAGTGGTAGCTCAAACTGACCATCAAGTTGCCCCTCAAGCGGAGCTTGCTCCTAGCACGACCAAGGAAGTCCCCCAAGTGGTAGAGCCGAGCCCGTCTCTTGTTTCCGAATCTGCTCAAACAGCTCAAGAGAATCCCACTCAGCCTAGCCCTGACCAGTCAAAAGAAGTACAAACACAGGCTAGCGAGGCTGAGAAAGTGACTAACCAAACGCAAGAAGCCGATTTGAATCAGACCAATCAAGAACAATCTCCAGTTGTAACGAATAGCACCAGTCCTGTTCATGTGACAGCGGAAAAAACGGATTTGCCTAATAATGAAGCGGTTACCAATCTAGAAGGGATGACCGCAGATCAAAATGGTCACTGGGAAATGCAGGCTGATGGCATTCATTCAGAAGCCAAAGACAAGGGAGACTCTTTCCTTTATTCCCAATCTGAGGGTAAAAATTTTGTTTATTCTACGGATGTGACCTTCAAGGAAGCTGGTGGTGCAGCTGCCCTCATTTTCCGTGGTAACAATGATAGCAGTGACAAAAATATGTACGGGGTCAATGTGGACTCTGGTAACCATAAGGTTAAGTTTTGGCGTTGGGTCAATAATCATGATATTCAACTTGTAGACGAAAAAGATGTAATACCAACTGCCGATGAAACATATAATCTCAGAGTTGTTGCGGCTAATCAGTGGCTATCTTACTATGTCAATGATGTGCTTGTCGCAAGTACAGGCGACTCTGTTCTTCAAAAAAGTGACAAGGGTCAACCTCAAGTCCTTCCAGAGGGCTACTTTGGTCTTCTTAATTGGAATGCCAATGTCATTTTCAAAAACACCCGCTATGTCAATCTCGATGATGCCAGTCTTCCTTTGATTGACAATCTCGTAGTGACTTCAAAGACAGGTTCCGTTGAAAAACAAGCCCAATTCTTCTCCGAAGAACCACTTCATATTCAATATGTGGGACACAATGCTGAGACAGTAGGCTTTGACATCACTAAGCATAATCCAAATGCTGTCATCAGGGTAGAAGATGCTAAAGGAAATGTCTACACAGATATTTCTCAATTGCCAGTGGCTGTCGGTGCCAATTACTTTACCATTGAAAGTAGTGTGACCGATTCGCTTGGCCGTCCTGTGACCTTGACCTACCGTGTCAATATCCACCGAAGACAGAGTGATGATGTCTATTACAACGAACTTTATCGTGATCAGTATCATTATTCTGTTAAAGATGGCTGGGCTAATGACCCTAATGGCTTGGTCTTCTACAAGGGACGTTATCATCTCTTCTATCAATTTTACGATGATACCAAATGGGGTCCAATGCACTGGGCCCATGCTACTAGCCGAGACTTGCTTCATTGGGATGAGGAGCCGATAGCCTTCTATCCAGATGCAACAGGTCACATGTTCTCAGGCTCTGTCGTGGTTGATAGTACCAATAGCTCAGGCCTCTTCAAATCTTCGGAAGGCGGTCTGGTAGCTGTTATCACTTCAAATGGTAATGGTCAACGGATCGAAATCGCCTATAGTGAGGACGAGGGTAGAACCTGGCAAAAATATGACAAGGTAGTTGCCGACTGGTCTCAGGATCCTCTTCAAAACCAAGATTTCCGTGACCCTAAGGTTTTCCGCTGGGATAACCAATGGTTTATGGTCCTTGCAGGTGGTCCACTCCGCATTTATTCATCACAAGACTTGAAGAACTGGCAAGTGGAAACAACCTATAAGGATTTGCATACGGAATGTCCTGACCTCTATCCGATTGTAGCCAATGATGGCGCACTCAAGTGGGTTCTCTCACGTGGCGGTCGTTCTTACAAGGTTGGTGATTTTAAACAAGTGGATGGCAAGTGGGCCTTTGTAGCTGATGATGTTTACCAAGATCATGACGAAATCATGAATTTTGGTAAGGATTCCTATGCTGCCATGACTTATTATGTTCATGATTTTGGAACAGCTGACCATCCAAACATCCCACAATTGACTGAAATCAACTGGATGAACACTTGGGAAGATTATTGCAATCTGGTTGCAGATACTGTAGGTCAAAAATTTAATGGTACCTTTAACCTTAATCTTGACCTTGGTTTGGTTAAATCAGGCGACCGTTACCTCTTAACCCAAACTCCTGTTAAGGCCTACGAAAGCCTTCGTGATACAGACGACGCTCAGTATTTTGAAAATGTCACAGTAGCTTCTGACAATGAACTGCTTAAAGATTTTAAAGGTGACACTTATGAAGTGGTTTCTCACTTTGTACCAGGCAAGGATACGACAGCAGTTGGCTTTAATCTACGCGTCGGTGATGGTCAAGCTACTAAGGTCATTTACGATTTAACTAAGGAAACTTTGTCTATTGACCGTAGCCAATCTGGTACTATCCTTTCAGATGCCTTTACTAAGGTTAATAGTCAACAAGTGACTCGCAATGAAGATGGTTCTATTGATTTGCATCTTTATGTGGACCGTGCGAGTGTGGAAGTCTTTGCTAAGGGTAATACAGTAGCTGGTGCTAATCAGATTTTCCCAAGCCCAAGAGCCGTTGGAGCAAGTGTCTTGGTTGAAGGTGGTCCAGCCAAAGCAAACATTGCTATCTACCCAATTAAGAGTACTTGGACTGACAAGAAGGAAGTCACTAAGGCTGTTGCCATGAACACCACAGTTGCAGGTCATTTGGCTCTTGAAGTTGGTCAAAGTAAGGACTTGCAGGTTTATCTCGCACCGGCTTCTGAAGAGCAAGATGTGACATGGACAGTAAGTGATCCAAGTTTGGTGTCATATACTGAACATGACAATAAACTTTCTCTCAAAGCTCTTCATAAAGGTCATCTCACTGTCACAGCAACCTCAGTTGAAAATCCTTCACTGACCAAGACCTTTAATATTGCCATCACGCTTAACAATTTTGCGACTAACCTTAAAGGCTTGAAAGCTGTCACTGGTAATTGGTATATTGATGACGATACCCTTTACGATAGCAATGTCAGTGCCAATGACTTCTTCATGGCCTATGAAAGTAATGGCTTCACACAATTTGACTATGATATCGATGTCAAATACCAACATGGATTGGTCAACCTCTTTGTAGCTGCAGAACGTGAAGAACCAGGCCGTGCCTACTCTGTCCAATTTGCTGATAACGACACTGTACGTCTCTTCCGTTTTGGTGGTGAAACCATCGCTGAAGCTCATCTGGATAAAGCAATCAATGATGGTCAGTACCACCACGTCAAGGTTGAAAAGGGCAAGGACACCATGACAGTCTATGTCGATGGTAAGGAAGTGCTCCATCATCAATTTGATGACGTGGATAATTACTTCAATCAAGCCCATGTAGGTGTCGGTCTTTGGGATGGAGCCGTTGAATTCAAAAACTTCTTCGTTACTGAAAAAATGACAAACACAAGCAGTGACACCACTGACAAGCCAATCAAACCTGATCCTCAACCACAACCTAGTCCAGAACCAAGTCCGGAAAATAAACCAGATGAACCTGAGCATCAACCTGAGGTTGCTCCAGAGCCTGAACCAACTGGACAAAATAATAGCCATGACAATACAAGTACAGTACCAAATCCATCTCAGGATAATACTGGTAAGGAAGAAGAAAGTAAGACTCCGGTGGAAACACCTAAGACTATTGCTCCAATAGTTGACAATCTCCTAAAAACATTTAACAAATTTAGTCTATCAACCTTCCTTGCAAGTATTGCCAAAGAAACATGGCACTTTTTGACAAAATGGCTATTCAGCTAAAATCAAAACGTTGAAAAGGCTATGTAAGAAGAAAAAAACTTAGAAGTATGAGTGCTTCTAAGTTTTTTTGTTTCTACTAAAAATTATCCAAAAATTTCTTTTGCGAGTGCTTTTCCTTTCGGAGTTGCTGCTAAGCCACCTTCAGCAGTTTCACGGAAGGCAGTTGGCATAGCTGAACCAACCTGATACATAGCATCAACGACCTGGTCGACTGGAATGGCTGATGTGATGCCTGCCAAGGCCATGTCAGCAGCTACTAGGGCAAAGCTTGCCCCCATAGCATTACGTTTGACACATGGGACCTCAACCAATCCGGCTACAGGGTCGCAAATGAGTCCCAACATATTCTTAAGCACAAAGCAGATGGCCTGGCTGGCTTGGAAAGGTGTTCCACCAGCAGCCATTGTAATAGCGGCAGCAGCCATAGCAGAGGCGGAACCGACTTCAGCTTGGCAGCCTCCCTCGGCACCAGATATCGAGGCATTATTTGCGATGACTAAGCCAAATGCACCAGCAGTAAAGAGAAAATCCAATTGTTGTGATTCGGTTAAGCCCAGTTTTTCGATAGCAGTTGTAAGAACAGCAGGTAGACAACCAGCTGATCCAGCAGTTGGTGTGGCACAAACCAAGCCCATCTTGGCGTTAGATTCATTGACTGCCATGGCATTTCTAGCAGCACCTAAGACGGCAGAATCAGCCAAGGTCTTTCCATTTTTGATATAGGCATCCAGTTTGGCAGCGTCTCCCCCGGTTAAGCCAGTTGGTGATTTCTCAGGAGACAAACCAGCCTGAACAGACTCCTTCATCACTTCAAGATTTCGAGCCATCAGAGCTAGGATTTCAGGACGTTCCCGTCCAGTTAGCTCTGTCTCTGTAGCAATCATGAGTTTGGCGATATTACCTTGGTAATCTCGGTCAGCTTGTTGAACTAATTCTTCAATAGTGTAAAACATGCAATCCCCCTCTTAGCTGAAAAAGTTGACATTATGTAGATGAGGAATTCTAGCGATTTCAGTGACGGCCTCATCACACTGGTGCGAGTCAATTTCGATAATCATAATGGCCTTTTCACCGGCGTTTTCCCGAGTAACAGTCATTTGGGCGATATTGATGCCATATCGCGACAAAATATCTGTGACAAGGGCAATCATTCCTGGAACGTCTTGGTGGACAATGATGAGAGTTGGTGTATTCATCTTGAGATTGACCGCAAAACCATTGAGTTCAGTTACTTGGATATTCCCTCCACCGATAGAAACACCTGTGGCAGAAATGTTTTTTTTATCATTTTTTAAGGTAATACGAGTCGTATTGGGATGTGGCGCATTACTATCCTTGTTGATTTTCCAGTAGACCTTAATGCCTTTTTCGTATGCGATATCCAGAGCGCGTGGAATGTCAGGGTCGTCCGTTTCCATACCTAAAATACCAGCCACTAGAGCCACATCAGTCCCATGACCTCGATAGGTTTTGGCAAAGGAATTAAAAAGTTGAAATTCTACCTCAGTCGGTGTTTCACCAAAGATGGCAGAAACAATCTTTCCAATACGAACAGCTCCTGCAGTATGACTAGAGGAAGGCCCGACCATGACAGGTCCAATGATGTCAAAAACGGATTGAAATTTTAAATTTTTCATAACACGCCTCGTTTGATTAATCTTGTATTTTCAGTATACCACGAATTAGAGAGATTCGCTGTTTAAGTAAAAATCTATAGGAATAGTAAAAAAACAACCGACTTTAAGTTTTCTTTAAGGTTCAATGGATATAACAGCAGTCTATTAAGTAAGCAATACTTATTTTTCATAAATCTGAGAGGGCGGCCTGCGGGTCGCCCTTTTGTGTTTCTTTCTTTATATGTAGCTGGATTGTGGTAAAATAGAGCCTAAAGATTTTCCAGTTAGAAAGGATATACCATGACCTACACGCATTTGCTTTTCGACCTTGACCACACCCTCCTAGATTTTGACCGTGCTGAAGATTTGGCTTTGACCTACCTTCTTGAAGAGGCTGGGGTGGCTTCACGAGATCTTAAAGTTTACAAGGATCACTATATCCCCATGAACCGTTCCATGTGGGAGGATCTTAATCATGGTTTAATCACTAAGCCTGAGTTGCTTCGCACGCGCTTTTCACGTCTTTTTGAGCATTTTGGACAGGAGGTTGATGGCAGTCACTTAGCTGGCCGTTACCAGCATTTCTTGAGCCAACAGGGGCAGGAGTTGCCTCAGGCCCATGCCTTCTTATCGAACGTTAAAGACCGCGGTCACAAGATTTATGCAGCGACTAACGGTGTTAGCTACATCCAACGTGGTCGTCTGCAAGCCTCAAGCATCTTGCCATTCTTCGACGATATTTTCATCTCAGATGAAGTGGGTGCCCACAAACCGTCTACAGACTTTTTTGAAAAAATTGCGGATCAGTTAAATGACTTTCACTCCGATTCGGCCCTCATGATTGGTGATAGTCTAACAGCTGATATCCAAGGTGGTAATAATGCAGGAATTGACAGCATTTGGTTTAATCCAAAAGGTTTGGTTAATGAGACTCCAGCTGTTCCAACCTATCAAGTCAAAAACTACCAAGAAATTTTGACGATTTTGAGCAAATAGACCTCTTTTCAAATTGTATTTACCTATGACTATTAAGAGCTTTTTAGCTCTTTTTTTGCTACAATGAAAACATGAATGATCTGATTAAACATAAGTTGGAACTGCTCCCAAGCAACCCGGGGTGCTATCTCCACAAGGACAAATTCGGCAATATTATTTATGTCGGTAAGGCTAAAAATCTAAAAAATCGTGTGCGTAGCTATTTTCGTGGAAGCCATGATACCAAGACAGAGCTTTTGGTATCTGAGATTGCAGATTTTGAATTTATCGTAACCGAGTCCAATATTGAGGCCTTGCTTTTGGAAATTAATCTTATCCAAGAGAATATGCCCAAATTTAACATCCGCCTCAAGGATGACAAGTCTTACCCATTTATCAAGATTACTAAAGAACTCTATCCAAGGCTCTTGATTACCCGCCAGGTTAAGAAGGATGGAGGTCTCTATTTTGGTCCTTACCCAGACTCTGGTGCAGCTAATGAAATTAAGAAGCTTTTGGACCGTATTTTCCCCTTTAAGAAATGTAAAAATCCCGCCAACAAGGTCTGTTTCTATTACCATATCGGACAATGTAATGCCCACACCATCTGTCACACCACTGAGGATTATTGGCAAGGTTTGGTTGAGGATGTCAAGAATTTCCTAAACGGTCATGATGATAAAATCGTTAATCAGCTTAAGGCCAAGATGAAGGATATGTCTGACCAGATGGAATTTGAGCGAGCTGCGGAGTATCGTGATTTGATTGAGGCAGTATCGACGCTTAGGACCAAGCAAAGGGTTATCCGTCAGGACATGCAGGACCGTGATATCTTCGGTTACTACGTGGACAAGGGTTGGATGTGTGTTCAGGTTTTCTTTGTTCGCCAAGGGAAACTCATTCAGCGTGATGTCAATATGTTCCCTTATTATAATGATGCTGAGGAAGATTTTCTAACCTATATGGGTCAGTTTTATCTGGATAGTCGTCATCTCAAGCCTAGGGAGATTTTCATTCCAGGAGACATTGATCAAGAGTCTGTCGAAGCTCTAGTTGGAGATGAGGTCAAGGTCTTTAAACCTCAACGTGGCGAGAAGAAGCAGTTGGTTAATCTGGCGACGAAAAATGCCCGCGTCAGTCTGACCCAAAAATTTGACCTCCTTGAAAAAGATCTAGCCAAGACACAAGGAGCCATTGAAAATCTAGGCAAACTCATGGGAATTCCGACACCGGTTCGCATCGAGTCCTTCGATAACTCTAACATCATGGGAACGAGTCCTGTCTCTGCCATGGTCGTCTTTGAGAATGGGAAACCCAATAAAAAAGAGTACCGCAAATACAAGATTAAGACGGTTGAAGGGCCTGACGATTATGCCAGCATGCGTGAGGTCATTCGTCGTCGTTATAGTCGTGTCAAACGCGATGGGCTAACGCTACCAGACCTTATTATCATGGATGGTGGTCAAGGGCAGGTTAATGTGGCCAAGGATGTCCTGCGTAATGAATTGAATCTCTCTATCCCAGTTGCGGGGCTTCAGAAAAATGACAAGCACCAAACCAACGAATTGCTCTTTGGGGACCCTTTGCAAGTCATTGATTTGCCACGTCAATCCGAGGAATTTTTCCTCCTTCACCGTATCCAAGATGAAGTTCACCGTTTTGCTATCACCTTCCACCGTCAAGTTCGTAGTAAAAATAGTTTCAGCTCCAAACTTGATGGGGTTGACGGTCTTGGACCTAAGCGCAAACAAAAACTCCTCAAACACTTCAAGTCTATGACAGCTGTCCAAAAAGCTACTGTTGAGGATATCCATGCCCTTGGCATTCCAGAAAAAGTAGCAGAGGCTCTGTTAGATAAATTAAATGATAACAATTAAAGAAACGTAATGAATTAAGTTCATTTTTTTGTTACCTAATTTGTCAAATTAAGTTAGACTTTTCAAGTAACTCAGAAAAACTTGGTAGGGTGATTGATAATTCAATGATTTCCTAGGAATTCTATTTCTTGAGAGTGGGACAGAAATCGGTAATTCGTTAGAATTCGATTTCGTCGTCCCACCTCCGCACAGTTGAGTAGGGCAGTAAAAGCTGATGAAATCAGCGTAGTAGAGCCCACTCAACCACTGCGTCTTGCTCGACAATCCAAAAACAATAAAGAGGCTAGGACTTTTGTCCCAGCCTCATAATTTTGAGAAATATTAGTAAAATCCATTTGATGTCGAGAAAGAGAATGACAAACAAGTGATTGTCTTGCCTGAAGAGACGAAGGAACGGATAACGGGTGATTTGTTTGAGGGACTTTATCGGAAACGACAGATTGGATTTGGAAAACTCTTCAAGACTATCAAGAAAGAATTAGACTTAGATGATGTCGAAGATGGTAATCTTGTTCAGACTGGAGAGGATAGTCAAGAAGTATCGCGAGGTCAGGAAATTGTAGCCGTTTGGAATTGGCAGAGAAAGAATTATTTTTTACAGTTACTAAGAAATATGTTAGTCAGTTTTATTATTAGATGTATTTAATTTGCTGTAGTAATTGACAATTACGGCTGATAAGCATCCAAAAAAAATAAGTCCATATACAGTTAAAAAGACGCTAGTAATACGTCCGATTAGAGTAGTAGCTAGTATATCTCCGTAACCTACTGTTGTTGATGTGACAAAAGCATACCATAGTCCATCCCAGTAATTACTTATTTGAGGTTCAACTAATAAAAGTATTCCTCCTGAAATAAAAATAAAACTTACAAAACTTATCAAAAATTGATTAAAACCTGTAACTTTTATAATATGAAATAGAGTATTTAAACGTTTCATTTGGTTCTCCTTTGTTATAGTGTTAATGAAAATTATAGCATACAAAAAGTGTATAAATATGTATTTTAGACACTTTTTATATTAATTTTTATTATGTTTTCTTGATAGTAAGCCTCTATCGTTACAAGCTCGTTTGTGGTAAGATGAGTATAGGTCATTTATCTTAGTTCCTTTCAGACAAATGTGGTGTTTATCTGAGCCTAACATAGATGGCTTTTTCTGTCTAGCTTAATTTTACAAATTGGGTTATTTATTCTTCATAAGATTTGAAGGGTTGATCTTTTTTAGGGTATCGTGTCGGTGTGATTGACAGTCCCATCTTGTCTTTTTCATGTAGCAATTCAATGACTAGGGAAACCATGATCAGTACCATGATGAGTGAAAATGGAAAGGCTACGATAATCAGCGTATTTTGCAAGGCTACTAAGCCCCCTGAAAGAAGTAAGACGATGGCAATAGTCGCAAGGAGCACGCCCCAGAAGATTTTAAGGTTATTCTTTGGTTTGAGATTCCCATCATCAGAGAGCATAGCTAGCACATAGGTCGCAGAGTCTGCTGACGTGATAAAGAAGGTAACGATCAGGATGATAGCAACAACGGAGGCAATAAAACCAAATGGCAGTTGACTGAAGGTTGCAAACAAGGTCTGCTCACTTGGAAACTGTGTTAAATCTACATTTCCAAGTGATTGAACATGCGTTGAAAGTGTTCCAAAGGTAGAAAACCATAAAAAGCTTAATACAGTCGGTGCTAATAAGACGATGGATAGAAATTGTCTGATACTACGTCCTTTAGAAATTCTGGCAATAAAAACTCCCACGAATGGTGACCAAGAAATCCACCAAGCCCAATAGAAAATCGTCCAAGTATTGATCCAGTCACGATTGTATTGACCAAAGGAACCAGCACTGAAACTCATACGGAAGAAATTGGAAATATACAGTCCGATACTATCGGTCAAGGTATTAAAAATCTGGACTGTGGGACCGATGATTATGGTGATGGCGAGTAGTCCAACCGCTAAAATAAGATTGGTGTTTGATAAGATTTTTACCCCTTTTCCAAGACCAGAAAGGGCTGAAATGGTAAAGAGGATGGTTGTGATAATTATGATAATAACTTGCACAAGGGCATTGTTTGGAATACCAAAGAGGTAGTTGAGTCCCCCATTGATTTGGGCTGCCCCAAAACCAAGAGTGGTTGCCACCCCGATAACAGTAGCGACCACTGTAATCGTATCTACGATCTTACCAAGGATACCGTTTGTTTTTTTACCAAACAAGGGCTTTAAGGTAACCGATAAAAGATATTTCTCTTTTTTTCGGAAACCAAAGTAGGCGAGGGCCAGGGCGATTAAAGCATATACTGCCCAGGCATGGATGCCCCAGTGAAAGAAAGTGTAACGGAAAGCATCGGCTAAGGCTTCTTGCGACCCTGGGGTAGCTCGTACCGTTGAAATGGCATAATGGGATAAGGGCTCTGCGGCACCGTAGAAGACAAGGCCGATTCCCATTCCAGCAGAAAATATCATGGCAATCCAAGAGATGGTAGAGTGTTCAGGCACCGAATTGGGTTCCCCAAGTTTGATTTGCCCAACGGGACTAACCAGGAAAAAGCCACAAAGTAGAACGATTGACGTGACCAGTAATAAGTAAAACCAGCTAAATTTATCTGAAATAACTTCCCTCAGTTGTTCTGACCAAACTTGGTAGCCGTCAGGCATAACAATACCAAGAAGGACCAGGATAGCCAGTAGCACAAAAGATGTTTTTAAGACCGGGGATAAATTTTTAGTTGACATAAAGTCTCCTTTCATTCTCTACCATTATATCAAAAATGATAAAAACTTAATAGTGAGGGGAGATTGGATAACACCCAGCTAGTTATAATTTTTAGTTGATTAACGAGAGACGTTTAAGAACCTAAATTGTCAAATGTAAGTTAGACTTTTCAAGTAACTCAGAAAAACTTGGTAGGGTGATTGATAATTCAATGATTTCCTAGGAATTCTATTTCTTTTATCAGCTATAGCTGATAAATAATTTTGAGAAATATTAGTAAAATCCATTTGTTTCGGTAATCCATTTCGTCTTAATAAGCCATTAGAATGTTCATTGAGACCTCGTTGCTCAGGACATCCTGGATCCGCAAAGAAAATATCAATGTCATGTGCATTCGAAATAGATTTCCAATTAGAAAATTCTTTCCCACAATCAAAAGTTATCGACTTAAAGAGATGACTGGAAACTTGAGACAACCATTGATTGATGGAGGCCTCAATATCACTTGCTTTCCGTCCATTGGTTTTCAGTGTGATGATGGCTTTTGAGCAGCGTTCTACTAAGGTAATGACTGCACTTTTGTGTTTTTCTCCCACAATTGTATCCCCTTCTAGATGACCGAATTCCGTCTTAAAATTAGGATAACTGTCTGCTCTCTCACGTAAATCTCTGAGCAACACTTGTTTTCCTCGTTTTTCGCTATGACCATTTGGTTTTCTTTTGCCTTTCCAAGGGAGATCCTCTTTCTTTAGAATACCACGGTCTGCTAGTCGATAGAGAGTTCTCATAGAACAAGAAACTCTATCTGGATAAGTTCCTTTAATGACATCAAGGCTCCAATTTTGTACTAAATGAGTTTGGATAAAATCTTTTTCTGTTTGCGTAAGACTGGTTTTATTCCTGCCACAGCGTTTCTTATTGATTTTATATCGGTTATAGTAATCATAAGCAGAGTGCCCCTCTTTCAGATAGTTGATGACATTGTAGATTGTCTGTTTTGATCTGCCAAGTGAAGTCACAATATCTAAAACTTTTATGTTTTCTTGATAATAAGCCTCTATCATTACAAGATCGTTTGTGGTAAGATGAGCATAGGTCATTTATGTTAGTTTCTTTCAGATAAATGTGGTGTTTATCTGAGCCTAACATAGATGGCTTTTTCTGTCTTGCTTAATTTTACAAATTTGGTTATAATAAGATTAATTAAAAAGGGAAAGGAGTCATGCTATCAAAAACGAAGCTAAAATTGAACGTCTTTATGATAAGAGTCGTCGTGGCTTTCTTCGTGGAATCTTTAGTCGTGCTACGATTATCTTCTTAATCATCTTACTGCAGCTTGTTGTTGTGGCCATGTCTTACCTCTGGTTGCATCAATATAGGATACACCTGCAAGTTACAGAAGTAGTCCTTCGTATTCTGGCCATTATTTATCTCTTTCAAAGTGATATGGAGTCGACGGCTGTAAATACATGGCTCCTGATAGTCTTGCCTTTCCCTATTATCGGAACCTTGCTCTTGGCTTATACGAAACTTGATATAGGTTACACAGGGATGAAGCGTGCTATTCAGAGCAATATTGACCGCAGTTCTGGTATTCTGAAACAAGATAATCAGGCCCTCGAAGAGCTTAAACAGCGTCACACCAGCAACTATAACTTGGTCCAATATCTTGAAAATGTGAACGGTTCCTTTCCAGTTTATCGTCACACGAAGACGACCTATTTCCCAAGTGGTGAAGCCAAGTTTGAGGAAATGAAGAAACAGCTCCTTAAAGCAGAGAAGTACATTTTCTTGGAATATTTCATCATTGGTGAAGGTGAAATGTGGGGTGAAATCCTAGCAATCTTGAAACAAAAGGTTCAAGAAGGGGTGGAAGTTCGAGTCCTGTATGACGGTATGAATGAATTTTCAACTTTGAGTTTTGACTATAAGAAACGATTGGAAAAAATTGGCATTCAATCTCGAGTTTTTGCATCGGTAACCCCTTTCCTGTCAACCTATTACAATTACCGTGACCATAGGAAAATCTTGCTGATTGATGGTAAGGTTGCTTTCACAGGTGGGGTTAATATAGCTGACGAGTATATCAACAAGATTGAGCGTTTCGGTCATTGGAAAGATACTGCCTTGATGCTGGAGGGCCCAGCGGTTGATACTTTTTTAGTTCTCTTTCTTCAGATGTGGACCTATTCTAACGAAACTTTAGATGTTACGCCGTATATGGTTGAACATAAGGCGTTTGATACCCCTGGCTTTGTTGTTCCTTATGGGGATATTCCATTGGACAAGGATAAAGTTGGTGAGAATGTCTATATTGACATCCTTAACCATGCGCGTGATTTTGTTCATATCATGACACCTTATCTTATTTTGGATGGTGAACTACTCCATGCTCTCAAGTTTGCGGCTGAGCGTGGGGTAGACGTTAGTATCATCATGCCTGGTATTCCTGATAAAAAATCAGCTTACTACCTAGCTAAGACCTACTACCCAACACTGCTAGCCTCTGGCGTTAAAATCTATGAGTACACACCTGGATTTATTCATGCCAAGATCTTTGTAAGTGATAATAGTCGGGCTGTTGTAGGAACGATTAATTTAGATTACCGAAGTCTATATCATCATTTTGAGTGTGCGACCTATCTCTATAGGACTTCTTCGGTTCTTGCTATTGAGGAAGATTTCCAAGCGACAAAAGACCAGTGTCACCGAGTCAGCACGACTGACGTTGAAAAACTTCCATTCCATCAAAAGGCCTTAGGCTTATTGACCAAACTAGTGGCGCCATTGATGTAATGTCAATTTTTGTAAGAAGAGGGTTGAGCCCTCTTTTTTTATAGTATAAAATAAAGATAATGAAGTCGAAGGAGAAAATGATGTTAACCATTCGTCCAGCCAACTTGGCTGATGCACAAGCTATTCAGGTCATCTATGCACCCTATGTTGAGAAGACGGCCATTACCTTTGAATATGAAGTTCCCAGTGTTCAAGAATTTGAGAATCGTATCAATAAAACCCTTGAAACTTACCCTTATCTGGTCGCTGAAGAGGATGGACAAGTTCTCGGATATGCCTATGCTTCAACCTACTATGCCCGGACAGCTTATAATTGGACAACTGAATTGTCCATCTATTTGCATGAAGATGCCCGTGGTCGAGGTCTGGGAAGTCAGCTCTATGATGCTCTTGAAGAGGAACTTGAACAACGGGGCTTTTTGCGATTCTTAGCCTGTATTGCTGTTCCGAACGAGGCTAGCATTGCTATGCATGAAAAACGTGGTTATGTCCAAGTTGCTCATTTTCCAAAAGTGGGCTACAAGTTTGAGCAATGGCATGATATTGTCTGGATGCAAAAGACCTTAGATGGTCCTGTCAGGAAAATACGGTAGGAGGCTAGAAATGTCTAGTCAAAGTCGACAAATTGATTGTGTCATTTGCCCACGCCAGAATGATACTAATAATTGAAAAATCGTAGAAAAAGCTCTGAACTGTGAGCTAATTTCTTTGTACTAAAGGAGCCTATATGTCCCAAGAAATAAGTGCCCGGCTATTGCCTCAGAAGCCGTCTAAATGGGCTAAAATTCTACTTAATCGTAAGGTACCTATTTTCCTGTTTTTCTTACTAGAATTGGCCTTTCTTGTCTTTTCATATATTAGCCTACAAGAGCATTTCCCATCCATTATCTTATGGGAACACTTATTGAGTGTTTTTACCTTTTTATATTTGCTCAATCGTTCCATGGACTCCCGTTCCAAACTTTCTTGGTTGATCATCATTGCCCTCTTTCCCATTTTTGGGACCGCCTTGCTCTATTTTTCGCTAGCTGATTTTGGTGTCAGACGTTTGAAAAAGCGTCTTGTGGAAGCTACTCAGCAAACTTCCGACTATTTGGCTACCGAGCCAGAGGTTGAGGACTATCTGCCTCATAGCGATAGGCAACTGCAAAGACTGGCTTATTTTCTGGAGCATAGTCCTGCTCATTTTCCAATTTATAGAGATACTAAAGTGACTTATTTCCAACTTGGAGATGATATGCTTCCGGCCTTGTTGGAGGATCTGAAAAAGGCAGAGCGTTATATCTTTATGGAGTATTTCATCATTGATGAAGGCATCATGTGGGGAGAGATATTAGCCATCTTGGAGGAGAAGGCTAAGGCAGGACTGGACGTTCGTGTTATGTTTGATGGGATGAATGAGATGACCACCTTATCCTACGATTATATCGAGAGGTTACACAAGGTTGGTATTAAAGCTCAGACCTTCTCGCCAATTAAGCCAGTTTTATCGACCTATTACAACTATCGAGACCACCGAAAAATAACAGTGATTGATGGTCAAGTTGCTTATACTGGTGGCGTTAATATCGCTGACGAGTATGTTAATAAACGAGAACGCTTTGGCCATTGGAAGGACACGGCCCTTCGCTTAGATGGTTCAGCAGTTCAAACGCTAAAAGCTCTCTTTTTGACCATGTGGACAGTGACTGGAATAGAAGATAAAACGGATATGGAGCACTATCTACAAGAAAAACCTCAACAAAGAAAGAGTCAGGGCTTTGTACTCCCTTATGGCAATTCACCGCTGACCTACCACAAGGTTGCCGAAAATGTTTATTTACATCTTCTGAATACATCAACTAATTATGTCTATATCATGACGCCTTATCTGATTTTGGATGATGAATTGGTCAGAGCCATGACCTTTGCGGCCAGACGAGGTGTAGATGTTCGTATCATTATGCCAGGGATTCCAGATAAACAGTATGCCTTTGATATTGCGACGACCTATTTTAAAGTCCTCTTGGATGCTGGCGTCCGTATTTTCCGTTATACCCCAGGCTTTGTCCATGCTAAAGTTTATGTTTCTGACGCCAAACAAGCTGTGGTAGGTACCATTAACACTGATTACCGGAGTCTCTATCAAAATTTTGAAGATGGGGTCTATCTCTATAAAAATCTGGAAGTGCTTAACATAGAACAAGATTTTGAGAAAACCCAGGCGCTCTCAGAGGAAGTCACTCTGGAAAGTTTGTCAAAAATGCCTATAGCACATCGTCTAGGTGGCTATCTCTTTTCTCTGATTGGACCATTGATGTAAAAAAGAAGAAATCATATGGATACAAACATTCTTTTGAAATTGTTAGAAGACCAAGCTGATTCAACGAAAGTCCCAGCAATGGAAGCTTATATGAAAAATAAATTCAGCTTTCTTGGCGTTCAAAAACCAATTCTCAAAAAGATTGAAAGAGAGTTTTTTAAGCCTTTCATAAAAAATCCAATTGATTGGACTTTTGTGGAAGAGTGTTGGCAGCAACCTTACCGTGAGTTTCAATATATTGCTATGGATTATCTGGATAAAAAGAAGAAGGAGCTTAGACCTGAAGATTTTTCAAAGCTAAAGGAATTGGCTCAAACCAAATCATGGTGGGACAGTATAGATCAGTTGGACCGTATCATCGGGGAGATTACTTTTCACTACCCAGAAACCAAGAATATCATGCGTCAATGGAGTCTGGATGAGGATTTTTGGTTGAGACGTATTGCCATCGACCACCAGCTTATGCGTAAAGAATTGACTGATACAAACCTCTTAGCTGAGGTTATCTGTAACAACTTTGGACAGACTGAGCTTTTCATTAACAAGGCTATCGGTTGGAGTTTGCGAAATTACTCAAAGGTAAATCCTGATTGGGTTCGAGCTTTTATTGATCAACATGCTAGTCAAATGGCATCTCTTAGCATTCGTGAGGGAAGTAAGTATTTATAGAAATCAAGAGCTTGACTCTTGCGTTCATTATGCTAGAATAGAAACATGCGATGAGTCGATTGGCTCTTTAGAGCCTTTTGCGCTGAGGAGGTCTACATTAAATTGTAACGCAGGAGCGGACCTTGAGTAGTTGTGTGAACCTGCTACTCTCATCGAAAGATGCCTCTTATCCCTTACCATTTGGTAGGGGATTTTCTTTATTCTTGGCGTTTTAACCCTTTTCAACTGGGCTTAAACGTAGTATAATAGATTCACTAAACTAAATTGATAGAAAATTCCGAAAGAGGTTTTACTATGGGATACACAGTTGCTGTTGTCGGTGCTACAGGTGCCGTTGGTGCTCAAATGATCAAAATGTTGGAAGAATCAACACTTCCAATCGATAAAATTCGCTACCTTGCGTCTGCACGTTCTGCAGGGAAAGTTTTGCAATTTAAAGGACAAGATGTGACCATCGAAGAAACGACTGAAGACGCATTTGAAGGTGTAGATATTGCACTTTTCTCAGCTGGTGGATCTACCTCTGCTAAATATGCACCATACGCCGTTAAAGCAGGTGCAGTAGTCGTTGATAATACATCATACTTCCGTCAAAACCCAGATGTACCATTGGTTGTACCTGAGGTCAATGCACATGCGCTTGATGCTCACAACGGTATTATCGCTTGCCCTAACTGTTCAACGATTCAAATGATGGTTGCTCTTGAGCCAGTTCGTCAAAAATGGGGCTTGGACCGTATCATCGTGTCAACTTACCAAGCCGTATCAGGTGCTGGTATGGGAGCAATCCTTGAAACACAACGTGAGTTGAAAGAAGTTTTGAATGACGGTGTTAACCCACGTGATGTTAAAGCTGAAATCTTGCCATGTGGTGGCGATAAGAAACACTTCCCAATCGCCTTCAACGCCTTGGCTCAAATTGACGTCTTCACTGAAAATGACTACACTTACGAAGAAATGAAGATGACAAACGAAACTAAGAAAATCATGGAAGACGATAGCATTGCTGTATCAGCAACATGTGTGCGTATTCCAGTCTTGTCAGCTCACTCAGAGTCAGTCTACATTGAAACAAAAGAAGTGGCACCAATTGACGAAGTGAAAGCTGCTATTGCAGAATTCCCAGGTGCAGTCCTTGAAGACGACGTTGCTAACCAAGTCTACCCACAAGCCGTTAATGCTGTAGGTTCACGTGATACATTTGTCGGACGTATCCGTAAAGACTTGGATGCTGAAAAAGGTATCCACATGTGGGTTGTTTCAGATAACCTCCTTAAAGGTGCCGCTTGGAACTCAGTCCAAATCGCAGAAACACTCCACGAACGTGGTTTGGTTCGCCCAACTTCAGAATTGAAATTTGAATTGAAATAGGGAGCAAAACAGAAATCAGTAACTCGAAGAGTTTGATTTCTCCTTCGCTTTTATAATTTAAGGCTTAGGCTATAAAAGTCCACAGGACTTTTATACCACCCCCGCACAGTTGATTAGGAAGTACGAATGTTGTAGACATGAGTAGTTCCAATCAATCACTGCGTTATGATTCAGGAATCAGTAAGGATTTAGTGTTGTATTTAAATACTAAAGTCAAGCTGAATCCTATAAAGCAGAGAGACTTCTCTCTGTTTTTTTGTTTATTAGCTATCAAATGGAAATAGTCAGTCCTCACGTTTTCAGAAAATTGTCAACTTATCTGTCTGTCTTGTCAAAATTATGGTAAAATGGAAAGGATTAGAAAACGGTTGAAGGAGAATTTTATGTCAATTGATCAATTAAGAGATGTCAAACTGATCACAGCCCTTATTACACCTTTCCACGAAGATGGCTCTATCAATTATGATGCCCTTCCAGAATTGATTGAGCATCTTTTGGCTCACCATACAGAAGCTCTTCTTTTGGCGGGAACAACGGCTGAAAGTCCAACACTTACTCACGATGAGGAGTTGGAACTCTTTGCGGCTGTTCAGAAAATTGTTAATGGACGTGTGCCATTGATTGCTGGTGTCGGTACCAACGATACACGCGACTCTATCGAGTTTGCTAAAGAAGTTGCCAGATTTGGTGGTTTCGCAGCTGGTCTTGCTATCGTGCCTTACTACAACAAGCCATCACAAGAAGGTATGTACCAACACTTCAAAGCCATTGCGGATGCTTCTGATTTGCCAATTATCATCTACAACATCCCTGGTCGTGTGGTTGTTGAAATGGCTCCTGATACCATGCTTCGTTTGGCGGAACATCCAAATATCATTGGTGTTAAAGAATGTACTAGCCTTGCAAATATGGCCTACCTTATCGAACATAAACCTGAAGATTTCTTGGTTTATACCGGTGAAGATGGGGATGCCTTCCACGCTATGAACCTTGGGGCTAACGGTGTCATCTCAGTAGCCTCTCATACAAATGGAGATGAGATGCATGCCATGCTTGAAGCTATTGAAAATAGTGACCTTAAGACAGCAGCAGCTATCCAACGTAAATTCATTCCTAAAGTTAACGCTCTCTTCTCAGTACCAAGTCCTGCGCCTGTCAAGGCTGTTCTTAACCATCTTGGTTTCGAAGTTGGACCACTTCGTTTGCCATTGGTTGCATGTACTTCAGAAGAAGCCAAACGTATCATTAAGGTTGTCCTTGAAGAAGATGTCGAAGCAACACGTGAGACAGTTACAGGTGTCGTTCGTCCAGATTATTAAGAAAATGAAGTTGAGCAGCTTGCTCAGCTTTTTTAGTTGAATAGGTTAAATCTCACAAATTCAGCGGATATAGGTTCTAAAAGCAGTTTTCTATCATGAAAATTGGCTTTTTTTGATATAATTATAGTTAGTGTGCTTAAAAAGAAAGGAAGTTTCATGAATCAACTTGAACAAAAACTTGAGCAGGATTTTGGTATTGTTTTTAGCCAAAAAGACCTCTTAGAAACAGCATTTACCCATACCTCATATGCCAATGAGCACCGCCTCCTAAACATTTCACATAATGAACGTTTGGAATTTTTAGGAGACGCGGCTCTGCAATTAGTCATTTCTGTTTATCTTTACAAACGCTACCCTAACAAGCCAGAGGGAGAAATGTCTAAGATGCGTAGTACTATCGTTCGTGAAGAGAGTTTGGCAGGTTTTACAAAGGCTTGCGGTTTCGAGCAGTATATCCGTCTTGGTAAAGGGGAAGAAAAATCTGGTGGACGTGAACGTGCCACTATCCTTGGTGACCTCTGGGAGGCCTTCCTCGGTGCCCTTTATTTGGATCAAGGGTTGCCTGCAGTTGAGAAATTCTTGAATCAGGTCATGATTCCTCAGGTTGAAAAGGGGAACTTTGACCGCGTAACAGACTATAAAACAGCTTTGCAAGAGCGTCTTCAGGTCAATGGTACGGTTGATATTACTTATACCGTTATCGACGAGTCTGGACCAGCTCATGCCAAAGAATTTACTATGCAGGTAGCTGTTGATGGTAAGGAGCTCAGCACAGGTCTTGGAAAATCTAAGAAATTAGCTGAACAGGCAGCGGCTAAGGCTGCCCTTGAACAACTAGGAAATTAAGCATGTATTTGAAATCAATTGAAATGCAGGGCTTTAAATCCTTTGCGGACAAGACGCAAGTCGTCTTTGACAAGGGAGTAACAGCCGTTGTAGGTCCAAATGGATCGGGAAAATCAAATATTACAGAAAGTCTACGCTGGGCACTGGGTGAATCATCTGCCAAGAGTTTGCGTGGAGGCAAGATGCCTGACGTTATTTTTGCAGGAACAGAGGTTCGTAAGGCTCTCAACTATGCGGAAGTGGCAGTTACTCTTGATAACAGTGATGGCTTTATCGCGGGTGCTGGTGAAACCATTCGTGTGGAGCGTCACATTTATCGAAACGGTGACAATGATTACTTGATTGATGGTCGCAAGGTTCGTCTGCGTGATATTCATGACCTCTTCATGGATACCGGTCTGGGGCGTGATTCTTTTTCCATTATTTCCCAAGGTCGTGTTGAGGCTATTTTTAATGCCAAACCTGAAGAGCGCCGAGCTATTTTCGAAGAAGCCGCAGGGGTTCTCAAATATAAGACACGTAAGAAAGAAACAGAAAGCAAGCTTAATCAAACCCAAGATAATCTTGATCGTTTGGAAGATATCATCTACGAGCTGGACGGTCAGGTTAAACCGCTTGAAAAGCAAGCAGCGACTGCTAAACGTTACTTGGAATTAGATGAAGAGCGTAGACAGACTCAGCTTAATCTTTTGGTCCACGATATTGAAGTTGGTAGGTCTGACTTGAGCCAGACCCAAGAGGATTTGGCAGCGGTCAAGGAAAAATTAACTAGCTATTATGAGGAACGCCATCGTCTAGAGACTGAGAACCAGGAGCTCAAGCAAAAACGCCATCAAATTTCAGAACAAATTTCTTCTGACCAACAAACCTTGGTGGATGTCACACGTCTTATTAGTGACTTTGAGCGTCAAATTGATCTTTATACCATGGAGAGTCAGCAACGTTCAGAGAAAAAAGAAGAAACTGAAGCTCGTCTCAGTGAGTTAGAGCATTTGAAAGCGGAAGCTCAGGCAGCACTCGATAAGATTAATCAAAGCCAAGTTGAATTGAATGCGGAGTTGGATAGCCTTGCCCAAGAGCTGATTGCTATTCAAAAAGAACTGGAGCAATTTTCTGATGATCCAGATACGCTTATCGAACGTTTACGTGAAGACTATGTTGGTCTGATGCAGGAGGAAGCTAAGGTTTCCAACAGTTTGACTCAGGTCACTCACGACATGGACAGTCAGACACAAGCGCTTGAGGCACAAGCTGAAGAATATAAACAAGCTCAAGCTGATTTGCTCTCCGCTCAGGAAGTGGCCAGCGAAACCCAAAAAGCTTATCAAGCAGCCAAAGAGAGTCTTCAAAGCCTCTTAGCTAGCTACAAAGAAAAGGCCCAGGCTTATCAGACTCTTGATAAGGACTATCAAGAGGCTCAAAAGCAGATGTTTGACCTCATGGATCACTTTAAGAGTAAAGATGCCCGTCGTCAAAGTCTTGAATCTATTCAAAAAAATCATAGTAATTTCTATGCAGGGGTTAAGGCTGTCCTTCAAAACGCCCAATCTATTCAAGGAATTATTGGCGCTGTCAGTGAACACTTGACCTTCGATACGCGCTATCAGACGGCTCTTGAAATCGCTATGGGGGCTAGTGGGCAAAATATTATTGTGGAGGACGAAGCGGCTGCTAAGCGTTCGATTGACTACTTGAAGCGCAATCGTCAGGGGCGTGCAACTTTCTTGCCGTTGACAACCATCAAACCACGTCAACTTAATGGACAATTTGCTCAAAGTCTTGCCAATGCACCAGGTTTTATTGGTATGGCTTCCGATTTGGTTACCTATGAGGACCGCTTATCTAATATTTTCCAAAACCTCCTAGGGGTAACGGCAATCTTTGATACCATTGACAATGCTAATAAAGCAGCTCGAGCTGTTCGTTTCCAAGTACGTATGGTTACTCTTGACGGGTCTGAGATTCGTCCCGGTGGTGCCTTTGCTGGTGGTACCAACAAACAAAATAATAATCTCTTCATCAAGCCTGAACTGGATGCATTGACTGCTGAAATTAACCAGATTAAGGCTCAATTAAGTGATAGTGAAGCTAAAGTTGAAGCCCTCAAGATCAAACGTAAGGCTTTACAGAAAGAACTAGAAGACCTTAAGGTAGATGGTGAAAATGCTCGTCTGCAAGAGCAAAAACTAGACCTAGAACACCAACAAGCCTTGTCAGAGGTGGAGAAAAATCAAACCCTAGTGGATAGTTTCAAACAGGATTCTCAGGGAACTGATGGGGCAAATCTTCAAGATAAGGCTGAACAACTTAAAGCAGAGTTAGCTCAAATTGCATCCAAGCGTGAGGCCATTAACGACCGTATTGAGGCCATTAAGGAAGACAAAGATACTCTTGGTCAACAAAAACAGGTTCTCCTAGACAAGCAATCTGAACTTCAGTTGAAGGAACGTGACTTGCAGGCAGAATTGCGTTTTGCGAAGACAGAAAGCAATCGTCTTCAAGCTGACTTATCTGAGTTAATGAAAGAATCGGATAGTCTTAAGGCGCTCCTTAACAACCAGGTTGATGAAGACCAAACTGACCGCCTTCCCCATCTGCAAGCACAGCATAAAGAGGCTGTTCAACGTAAAGACGATTTGGAACAAGCTCTTGTCCGTGCCAAGATTCAGGTGCAAGATTACGAAGGTCAGTTGGAGGATTTGGAGGAGCGTTTGGCAAAAGCTGGCAATCGTAACGAGGATTTGATTCGTCAACAGACTCGCCTGGAAGAGCGTGAAAGTCAGATTAGTCAATCACTTCGTAAGTTTGCGACTCACTTGGCTGAAGATTATCAGATGACACTCGAAGCAGCCAAAGGTCAGGCTAGCCCTCTTGACAATGTCGAACAAACCCGCCAGAATCTGCAAGGTCTTGAGCGTTCGATTAAAGCTTTGGGTCCAGTCAATGTGGATGCTATTGCCCAATTTGAAGAGGTTAAGCAACGTCTAGATTTCTTGAACGGCCAAAAGGATGATTTGCTCGAAGCCAAGAGTCTCCTTCTGAATACCATTAATGACATGGATGATGAAGTGAAATCACGCTTTAAAGCAACCTTTGAGGCTATCCGAGAAAGCTTTAAACAAACCTTTACGCAGATGTTTGGTGGAGGTTCAGCAGACTTGATTTTGACCTCAGACAATCTCCTAGTGGCTGGGGTAGAAATTTCTGTGCAGCCACCAGGTAAGAAAATTCAATCACTTAACCTTATGTCTGGTGGTGAGAAGGCCTTGTCAGCTCTTGCCCTTCTCTTTGCCATCATTCGTGTTAAAACCATTCCATTTGTTATCCTTGACGAAGTAGAAGCGGCTTTGGATGAAGCCAATGTTAAACGCTTCGGTGACTACCTTAATCGTTTTGACAAGTCTAGTCAATTTATTGTAGTTACCCATCGTAAGGGAACGATGTCTGCAGCAGACTCTATTTATGGGGTAACTATGCAGGAATCAGGTGTCTCGAAAATCGTTTCGGTCAAACTAAAAGACCTTGATTTAGACTAAAAATAGATTATATTTTCATGAAAGATAGTTGATAGCTTTATCACTATCTTTTTTCATAGTCTCAAAAAATTTGTAAGGACTTTCAGAAAATAATTAAGTTTGCGCTTTCAAAATTACGCAATCGATTGCGTAAAATGGCATAACAAGGGCTATGATTAGGATTTTAGGGTTTATGAGAGAGAGGGTGACTTGTCATTTTGCACTGACATGTTACAATATTTAAGGAAATGTCATATGGGGATATGGTGTTTTTTGAAGTTAGTTATAGTGTATGTGTTAAGATACGATTTTCTGGACACATTTAGGCTTCGCGTATACAAGTCTAAGAAGTCTTCTTTCAAGCAAAAAATCCAGGCTGGGAAACCTGGATTTTTTCTTTGTCTTTTTGAGTTTATTGGTCATCTTTATCAGCTTGAGATTTGGCTTGTTTGATACGAGCATTTACAAAGCGTTGCATGATAGCCCCAAAAAGGATAGCCTCAAAAATGCCTGACAGGATATTTCGGACTGAGAATAATTCTGTCAAATAGTCTTTATGATTAACTAGTAATTGAATCAGGGGCATGCCTAAGAACATAAAAACGCCAAAGAATAAACCTGACTTAAGCCCCACGTGCTTAAGTTGTTTTTTCTCTTTCTCAGTCAGTTCTTCCTCGTCAATAGCGTTAACAGCACTCATCTTAAACTTATAAGTAAGGATGCTACTAACTACCAGAATGATAATCAAAAGTAGAACAGGATAAATACGAGCCACAAGTTCGGGATACTTAGAGCTTAGAAGAAAGGCAATACAATTACCAAAAATTAAAATATAGAAGAGAACAACGAAAGCCATGTTACCCATTCGATCAACCTGTTGGCGCTTTTGTTCATCTAAAGGTCCAGTAATACCGTAAAAACGTTTGATTAGTTTATCAGTGAAAGTTTCTTTAACCATAATTTACCTCTTTCTATCTTATATTTCTATTCGCAATTTCCATCCCAAAAGAGACTGTTAAGATCAGTATCTAGTGCTTTAGCTAGATTAAGACAGAGCTCAAGTGTTGGGTTATACTTGTTATTCTCAATCATGTTAATGGTCTGTCGGGAAACACCAATAGACTTTGCAAGTTCTAATTGCGAAAGCCCTAAATTCTTTCTAAATTCCCTGACATGATTCATAATGGGCCTCCTTCTGAAAGACAAGCTAATGTGTTGCTGTAAGTCGCAATTTATCAATTATGTCAACTATATCTGACATAATTGTAGCAAATTTATATAGGTATGTCAATTATCTTAGACATATTTTCCATTTTGGCATTAACTAAAGGATTCTTTGTCAGCTCTTGAAAGCTTTTTGTTTTTTTGGTAAAATTGATAGTAATTGAATAGAAGTCGTAGAGACTAGTAACCTTATGGAAATTGACAGGGATTGGAGGTCATGGACTGGAAGCCTCCTCAAGGGAAGTTCGGCGAATTCACTCATGAAAACGACTGACGAATCAAGGTCTGGGTAACCAGATAAAAAACGGATGGTACCGCGTGTCAACGCTCCGGGTTGGAGTTTTGGCATGTGGTTTTTTGTTTGCGATTCGAAATTGTTACATCAGAAAGGAATCTCATGGATTTACAAACACAATTGCAAGAGTTGAAAACATCAACGCAGGCTAAATTGGCTGAAATGCGTGGTGAACACTCTAAAGAATTACAAGAATTGCGTGTTGCAGTTTTGGGTAAAAAAGGCTCTTTGACGGATCTTTTGAAGGGGCTTAAAGACCTTCCTAATGAAGAACGCCCTAAAGTTGGTAAAATGGTCAACGAAGTTCGTGACGTTTTGACTGAAGCTTTTGACGAAGCCGCTAAAGTTGTTGAAGCTGCTAAAATTCAAGCACAACTTGACTCTGAAAGTCTTGACGTAACCCTTCCTGGACGCCAAGTCAAACTCGGTAATCGTCATATTCTTAGCCAAACAGCTGAAGAAATCGAAGACATTTTCTTGGGGATGGGCTTCCAAATCGTTGATGGTTTTGAAGTTGAGACTGACTATTATAACTTTGAACGTATGAACTTGCCTAAGGATCACCCAGCCCGTGACATGCAAGATACCTTCTATATTACGGAAGAAATTTTGCTTCGTACACACACAAGTCCTGTCCAAGCTCGTACACTTGATAAACACGATTTTTCTAAAGGTCCACTTAAGATGATCTCACCAGGACGTGTTTTCCGTCGTGATACAGATGATGCGACTCACAGTCACCAGTTCCACCAAATCGAAGGTTTGGTCGTTGGTAAAAACATCTCAATGGGTGATCTTAAGGGAACGCTTGAAATGATTATCCAAAAAATGTTTGGTGCAGAACGTCAAATCCGTTTGCGTCCATCTTACTTCCCATTCACTGAGCCTTCAGTTGAAGTTGACGTGTCATGCTTTAAGTGTGGTGGTAAAGGATGTAACGTATGTAAGAAGACAGGTTGGATCGAGATCCTCGGTGCTGGTATGGTTCACCCACAAGTGCTTGAGATGTCAGGCGTTGATTCTGAAGAATACTCAGGTTTCGCCTTCGGTCTTGGTCAAGAACGTATTGCCATGCTTCGTTATGGTATCAACGATATTCGTGGTTTCTACCAAGGGGATGTTCGCTTCTCAGAACAGTTTAAATAAGGTTTAGGAGGTTGTCATGTCAGTCGTTATTCGTAAGGTTCTTCCGGAAGAAGTAGCAGAATTAAAAGTTATCTCCGAAGATACCTTTAGAGAGACTTTTGCTCATGATAATACCGAAGCCCAGTTGCAAGGTTACTTTGACACTGCACTTTCTGAGGAAGTCCTCTTAGATGAAATCACTCATGAAGAATCGCGTTACTTTTTCATTCTCGTTGATGGTGAAAAGGCAGGTTTTCTAAAGACCAATGTTGGTTCTGCTCAAACAGAGCAGCACCTAGACAATGCCTTTGAAATTCAGCGTATTTATATCAGTCAGGCCTTCCAAGGCATGGGCTTGGGTAAGCAACTCTTTGAATTTGCATTGCAGGAAGCCCGTGATCTAGGTTGTGATTGGGCCTGGTTGGGTGTTTGGGAAAGAAATTTCAAAGCACAGATTTTTTATGATAAATACGGCTTTGAAAAATTTGCAGAACACAATTTTCCGGTCGGTGATGGTAAAGTGGACTGCGACTGGTTGCTTAAATTAAAACTATAAACCGATTATTAAGTTGATAGAGAGGAGTTTATAGGGCGATTAAACGTGTCAGTTCGTCTTCCTCTTATATCAGCTATACATATTCCTATATTACAGAAAGGATTTGAACCCGCCCTAAGCTCTGGGCAAAAAAGATAAAGTCACCTAAGTGCTGATGCACCAACGTTGCCTTTTCTATTTTTGCTGAGAGCTATTAACGGGCTTGGTATCATAATTATGCTAGTTAGTTATAAATGGTTAAAAGAGTTGGTTGATGTGGATGTTACCACTGCTGAACTCGCTGAAAAAATGTCGACGACAGGTATTGAAGTGGAAGGTGTTGAAACACCTGCTGAAGGCTTGTCTAAATTGGTTGTTGGTCATGTCTTGTCATGTGAAGATGTGCCTGAAACACACTTGCACTTGTGTCAAGTAGATACAGGAGATGCTGAAGGTCCACGTCAAATTGTTTGTGGAGCTCCAAATGTCACTGCTGGAATCAAGGTAATTGTTGCCATTCCTGGTGCACGCATTGCGGACAATTACAAAATTAAAAAAGGGAAGATTCGAGGCATGGAATCTCTCGGTATGATCTGTTCTTTGGCAGAACTTGGACTTCCAGATAGCATTATTCCTAAGGAATTTGCAGATGGAATCCAAATTTTGCCTGAAGATGCTGTACCTGGAGATAGCGTTTTCCCGTATCTCGACCTTGATGATGAAATCATCGAATTGTCAATCACACCTAACCGTGCGGATGCTCTTTCTATGCGTGGTGTGGCCCATGAAGTTGCTGCAATCTATGGTAAATCTGTTCACTTCCCAGACAAAACAGTCACAGAAGACAGAAAGCCAGCTTCTGATAAGATTTCAGTAGCTATCGAAAGCGATAAAGTGGCTACTTATGCTAGCCGTGTGGTTGAGAATGTTACTGTTCAACCAAGTCCACAATGGTTACAAAACCTCCTTATGAATGCTGGTATCCGTCCAATCAACAATGTGGTAGATGTGACAAACTATGTTCTTCTTTACTTCGGACAACCAATGCACGCCTTTGATTTGGACAAATTTGAAGATTCACGAATCGTTGCCCGTGATGCCCGTGAGGGTGAAAAATTGGTGACTCTCGATGGTGAAGAACGTGAATTGACTACTGAAGATATTGTTATTACAGTTGCTGACAAACCAGTTGCCCTAGCAGGTGTTATGGGTGGCGCTTCAACTGAAATTGACAACAATTCTAAAAATGTTGTTCTCGAAGCTGCTGTATTTGATGGTAAATCAATTCGTAAGACAAGTAGTCGTCTCAACCTTCGTTCAGAATCATCATCACGTTTTGAAAAAGGTATCAATAACGATACTGTCCTTGAAGCTCTTGATTTTGCTGCAGCAATGTTGCAAGAATTGGCAAATGGAACGGTGCTTGCAGGCCGTGTTCAAGCGGGGTCAGTTGATACAGAGCCAGTTCAAGTCTCTACAAGTCTTGATTATGTAAATGTTCGCCTTGGTACAGAATTGACTTTTGCAGATATTGAAGATGTCTTTGCGAAACTTGGTTTTGGATTGACAGGTGATGCCGATAAATTCACAGTATCTGTACCACGTCGTCGTTGGGATATCAGTATCCAAGCAGACCTGGTTGAGGAAATTGCACGTATCTACGGCTATGAAAAATTGCCTACGACACTTCCAGAAGCAGCAGGAACGGCCGGTGAATTGACTGAAACACAAGCACTTCGCCGTAAGGTTCGTAGCATTGCTGAAGGTGCTGGATTGACTGAAATCATCTCATATGCTTTGACAACACCTGAAAAAGCCGTTGAATTTGCTGCGACACCAAGTAATTTGACTGAGTTGATGTGGCCAATGACTGTTGACCGTTCAGCTCTCCGTCAGAATATGGTTTCTGGCATGCTTGATACTGTTGCTTACAATGTTAACCGTAAGAATAGTAACGTTGCTATTTACGAAATCGGTAAGGTCTTTGAACAAAAGGGTAATCCAAAAGAGGAATTGCCAAATGAAATCAATACCTTTGCCTTCGCTATTTCTGGTCTTGTAGCTGAAAAAGATTTCCAAACCAAAGCAACGCCAGTTGATTTCTTCTATGCCAAAGGTATTGTTGAAGCACTCTTTGATAAACTTGAAGTTTCAGTTGACTATGTACCAACAAAAGACCTAGCAAGCATGCACCCAGGTCGTACAGCTGCTATTGTGCTTGACGGTCAAACTATTGGATTCCTTGGTCAAGTTCACCCACAAACTGCCAAAAACTATGGCATTCCTGAGACTTATGTGGCTGAAATTAACCTTAGTGCTGTAGAAGCTGCCTTGCAACCAGATCAACCATTTGTTGAAATCACAAAATTTCCTGCAGTATCACGTGATATTGCCCTTCTTCTCAAGGCAGAAATAACTCATCAAGAAGTTCTGGATGCTATCTACTCTGCAGGAGTCAAACGCTTGGTTTCCGTTAAACTCTTCGACGTTTACGCAGGTGAAAAACTTGGTGCAGGTATGAAATCAATGGCTTATAGCCTTACCTTCCAAAATCCAAATGACAACCTCACAGACGAAGAAGTTGCCAAATACATGGAAAAAATTACTAAAGCTCTCACTGAAAAGGTCGAAGCAGAAGTACGTTAATCATTAGAAAATCCATCTGAGAAGATGGATTTTTAAGTGATTAGACGATATTACATAAAGGAGATAATTTGTTTTTAGAGTTCTTTGACGGGGTATGGGGACATTACACTTTTGAATCTGATAAAGTCAATGTACTTATTGATGGCTTACCCAGTTTTGCTTATCCCTTGGGGCAATTAACATTTTTAGTGTTAGTCTATAGGTTACTCGTTCATCAGTATGTTAAGAAGTTTTTAATCATGTCACCTCAAGATATCTGGGCTTGGCAGAAGGAAAAGTTTTGTCAAAGTAAATTATCTTTCATTGTCATCCCAATAGTTTATCTGTTTATTTTCGGAATGACCTATGTTTTGGTTGAGGATGTTTTAGCTACCGTCACTATTTACAAGGATTATGGAGGACCTATAGCTAAAACCATTGATGGCAAAGTTGAACAAATAGATATTAGTCATGTTGGGTCAAAAACGAGTAGTGCTAGAATTAATGCTCACTTTGAAAGCTCTGACGGGCAGACTTATGACATTCACCTGATAAACGGTGATAAAAGAATCGCTAATTATATGCGGCACCATGAGTCAGATTCCTATACTGCAACGCTTTCCTTTGATAAACATGGCAAACCAGTTTACATTTCTAAATTCTGGGAATAAGCAGTCTGGATAGCTCTTTCAGGGATTTGCACTTGACAAATATGTAAATTCTCTGCATAATAAAAGAAAAAAACTTGAAAAGAGGGTAGCCATGCAAATTATAAAACGTAATGGTCAAGTTGCTGAATTTGATCCTGATAAAATCTACCAAGCCATCTTAAAAGCAGCCCAGACTGTGTATGTTATTGATGATGCTTGGCGCCAAAACCTAGCTCAAGTAACTCGTAAAGTAGTGCTTGATCTTCAAGACGCCCAAGTGGAACGCCCAACCATTAACATGATTCAGTCATTGGTTGAAAATCGTCTTATGGAAGCTGGTTTTATCAATATTGCTGAACATTACATTTCATATCGCTTACAACGTGATTTGGAGCGTAACGGTTATGGAGACAAGGTGATTGTCCATCTTCGCTTTGAACAGACTAAATAAACAAAAGCCATCAAGCGATGGCTTTTGTTGTGTCTAATTGTCACTTTGTCTTTTTTAAAATTTTTATAAAGGATTCCAGTTCCTGTCCATGACCCATCTGAAGATAAGTTTCAGAAGTTGGTCTAATAAAGGATGATTCTAAAAAACGAATCTGCTTGTGGGCTTTGAATTTTTCAAGTGAAAACTCCTTAGGAAGTTGCCAGGTCACATGTCTAGGGGAAATCTGATAAGGGATGCTAACCATAGATTTGTCAATGATTGCTTGACTTTTAGCCATGTTTTGTTGAAAGAGGTCACTAAGTTTCTTAATGTTTTTTTGGAACATGCCATTTTCGAGATAAACGGAAAGTGCTTTTTGCATGATGAGATTGGTATCATAGTCAATAAGTCCCTTGTGGCTCAAAAAGGTAGACTTAAGATTAGGAGGTAAAACAAGGCTACCTAGGCGCAAACCTGGAAAAAGGGTCATGGAGAAGGATTTGATATAGATGGTCTGATTTTGAGTATCATAGTAGTGAATAGGGAGATTTTTACTATCACTAAAGTCTCCCATATAGTCATCCTCGACGATATAAACATTATACTGATTGGCAAGTTGGGCTAGCTTTTCTTTTTCGCTAGCATTATAGCTTAATCCGAGAGGATTGGAGTAACGACTGATAGTATAGAAGAACTTAATCTGTCCAGATTTAAAGTACTCTTCCAAGCGGTCAAAATCCAAACCATCAAAACCACGGTTAATCGTCTCGTAAGCTAGATTTTGACGGTTAACAAGCTGGTTCATGCGATGATAGGTAGGTTGTTCTAAAAGAATTTTGTGGCCACCATTACCAAAATCCATCTGTGAAAGGATATAGAGGGCCTGTTGACTTCCTGAGGTTATGACAATCTGGTCCGAATTGACATAAATATCGTCAGCAATTAATCGACTCTTTAAGGCTTCAAGCAAATCTTTGAGTCCAGCTTGTTCATGATAATAGTTGAAGAGGTAGTCCTGATGACCCGCCAAACTTTCATCCAAACAAAGCTTAAAATCCTCGTAGGCCAATTGATTGTAATCGTTAAGGTTAAGAAGGACCTTATTATCGACTTCATTGCGTCCTTCGAGAACATAATAGCCACTTTTGGGTACGGCGTAAATATAGTTTTGATACTTGAGTTCCAAGAGTGCTCTTTGGGCCGTATCCTTACTACAGGCATAAGTCTGGCTAAGTTGACGAATAGAGGGGAGCTTACTCCCTTTTTTTAAAGTACCATTTTGGATATCTTTGATAATGGTCTCGACAATATCTTGATAAATACTCATAACTGACCCCTTACAGATTTTTCCTTATTTTACCTTACTTCCCTTCTCAGAGCAATAGGCCCAGAGAAATTTGACAAGATTATTAGATTTTGACATAATAAGAAGGTTGTAAGGTAAAACTAAATTCCCCTTCCAAACAAGTTTAAGGAGATTATAAGAATGACTTTTAAGAAAATCTTAGGACTTCTCGCTCTTGCATGCTTGACCATTATCGGTTTGTCAGCTTGTACACCCGAGAAAGAGCCTACTTGGACCTACGATAAAAACAAAATGCTATTTACAGGACAAGATGCAAGTGTACAAGTTCTTTCTGCAACTAAAATCGAATCACCAGAAGGTCAAAAAGCTGTACGCGTTCACTATAAACTTAGCAACTCAAGTAAAGAAACCATGAATGCTTACACTCTTTTGATGAAGGTAGTCCTTGATGTGAAACAAGAGAAGGAAGAAGTGAAGGTGGCAACAATAGTCTTTTCTAAAGATGATGACCGAGATAAGATTGCAAATAAAACCACGATTGCTCCTAAGGAAGTTAAAGAAATCGTTGTTGACTATGCCGTTGCGGATTTTGATCATGATCTTAACATTGATTTCTCTGATTACGGTACTGAGGCAAACGCGACAGCCAAGCTTTCACTACAAAATCTTGAAAAGGCACCTGTCAAATATTTTGATAAAAAAGCTCAATAAGTTTGATCACCACACGAACGTGTGGTTTTTTTATTGCTCAAGATCTGTACCCATACAGTAATGGAAATACTATCTTGTTTAATCGTCAGAATTTTCATAAACTTATACTATATTTATTGACTAAGGAGTTTTAGGTATGTCAGCAAAACGTTTAACCATTTCTGCATTTTTCATGGCACTTGTCATTATTTTGAGTTCGAGTCTCTTATCTATCCCTGTGCCAGGAGGCCATTTCTATTTTAACGGGATTATTATTTTCCTAGTTGGTTTAATTTTCCCACCTACAGAAGCAGTTATTATTGCGGGAGTAGGTTCCTTTATTGGAGATTTTCTTTTTTACCCTCTTCCTATGTGGGTAACTCTAGTAACACACGGCCTTCAAGTTCTTGCTATTGCACTCATTGTTGGAGGGCGTTTAGGAGAATTGAGCAAATCTAGGGCATCTTTAGGTCTCTTGCTTGGAGCTATTATTGATTTAGTTGGTTATGGTTTGGGAAGAGCCTTTATCTATGGAACACCAGCAGTTGCTATTATGAAAATTCCTTTTGATGTAATTGCTGCGATAATTGGTTTGGGCTTGGCCTATTATATTTATTTCCATACCGGATTTGTTAAACAGTTTAAAAAAGTTTGGGACGAAAAATAGATGGCTACAGTGATTGTTGCTAATGACCTTGTTGGGGTGGGTAAGGTTGCTTTGACTAGTAGCCTCCCTATCATGTCAGCCTGTCAAACTGAAGTCCTTCCTTTACCAACAGTTCTTTTATCTTCGCATACAGGGGAGTTTGAGAATATCTATATGCGGGATCTTACGGATGACCTGAAGGGATTCTATAAGCAGTGGGAGCACTTGGATTTTACAGTAGATGGCTTAGTAAGTGGTTATTTTAAGTCAAGAGAAGAACTAAAAATTGTAGGTCAATTGGCTCGTGATAAACGGATAGCTCTCTTTGTTGACCCTATTATGGGTGACAATGGTCGTCTCTATCAAGGTTTTGATATGGAATATGTAGAAGCTATGAAAGATTTTTGTCAGCAGGCAGATGCTATCATTCCCAATCTGACAGAAGCCTCTTTGTTAACGGATTCTCCCTATCTAGAAGTAGGTTCCTATGATAAGGCCACTGTTGATAAGCTTCTGCGAGATTTGACTAAGCTTGGACCTCGGAAGGTTGTCTTAACAGGTATTTCATTCGAGGAAGGCAAAATTGGTTTGGCTTATTTTGATAAAGAGACCAATAAAACGACTTATCTTATGAGGAAAAGCTATAAGTCTCACTTTTATGGCAGTGGAGATCTTGTAACAGCTGTCTTGGCATCAGGCTATTTTCATCATCTGAATTTACTAAAAGTAGCTAATCTTGCCTTAGATTTCATGGATCAGGTCTTGTCTTCAACCCTAGCTAGTGGTCGTCCTTTAAAATATGGTCTCTGCTATGAGCCCCATATCGGTTATTTATTTAGTGGTTTTAATGCCCTATTGGAGGAGAAAAATGAAAAGTGATAAAACACGTGAATTAGTTGAATTGAGTTTGTACGCAGCTCTAATTATTGTTAGTGTACAGTTCATTCGTATTCCTTTTGGACCTCAATTTGTCCATTTGGGAAATGCTCTGGTTGTGATTGCTGTGTTGATTTTCGGAGCTAGGAAAGGTGCGCTAGTCGCAACAGTGGGCCTAGGCTTATTTGATATTTTCAATGGTTATGCTGCTGAGGTTTGGATTACTATTTTAGAATCTTTGATTGTTTGTTTTGTTCTCTATCTTGTTTTTGAAAAGCTACTCAAATCAAATGACAAAATGATGAACATCATTATTGTTGGCGTGATAGCTGCAGTAACCAAAATTATTTTGAATTTTGTTAAGTATACGATTATTAATAGTGTCGTTGCGGCTATACCACTAAATGCTGCCATGGCATTGGCACTTACTAAAATTGGTGGGACCTTTGGGACATCAGTAGTGACAATCATTGCAGTTCCGCTCCTGTATCCTGTCTTCAAACGTATTTTACAGAAACATTAAGGATTTAGCAGGTTTGTCCTGCTTTTTCTTTTTAATTTTCCAGAAGCAGAGGTCCAAATTTTCACTAAAAAATGGTAAAATAGTAAAGTTAATGTCAAGAAAGGAAAGGGCTGAAAGCAGGTTTAGCCCAGATATACTATGTCTATTTTAGAAGTCAAAAATCTTAGTCACGGATTTGGTGACCGTGCTATTTTTGAAAATGTCTCATTCCGTTTGCTCAAAGGTGAGCATATCGGTCTTGTCGGTGCTAACGGTGAAGGAAAGTCAACCTTCATGTCTATCGTTACTGGAAAATTGCAACCAGATGAAGGTAAGGTAGAGTGGTCTAAGTATGTTACAGCGGGTTACTTGGATCAGCATGCAGTTCTTGAAAAGGGAATGACAGTTCGTGATGTCCTTCGTACGGCTTTTGATGAGCTTTTTAAAACTGAAGAACGCATCAACGAAATTTACATGTCTATGGCTGAAGAGGGTGCTGATGTTGATGCTCTGATGGAAGAAGTAGGAGAGCTTCAGGATCGCTTGGAAACGCGTGATTTCTATACATTAGATGCTAAGATTGATGAGGTTGCTCGTGCTCTTGGTGTCATGGATTTTGGTATGGACACAGATGTAACAGACCTTTCAGGTGGTCAACGTACCAAGATTCTCTTGGCCAAGTTGCTACTTGAAAAACCAGATATCTTGCTTCTCGACGAGCCAACCAACTATTTGGATGCAGAACACATTGCCTGGCTTAAACGTTACCTTCAGGAGTATGAAAATGCCTTTGTTCTTATTTCGCATGATATTCCGTTCCTAAACGATGTGATTAACATTGTCTATCATGTTGAAAATCAAGACTTGGTTCGCTATGCAGGTGATTATGATAATTTCCAATCTGTCTATGCTATGAAAAAGGCACAATTGGAAGCTGCCTATGAACGTCAGCAGAAAGAAATTGCAGACCTTCAGGATTTTGTTAACCGTAACAAGGCGCGTGTTGCTACGCGAAATATGGCCATGTCTCGTCAGAAGAAATTGGATAAGATGGAAATTATTGAATTGCAGGCTGAGAAGCCAAAACCTGAATTCCATTTCAAGGAAAGCCGTACACCTGGACGTTTTATTTTCCAAACCAAAGACCTCGTTATTGGTTACGACCGCCCTTTGACCAAGGCTCCTTTGAATCTAACCTTCGAACGTAATCAAAAAGTAGCTATCGTGGGTGCCAATGGTATCGGTAAGACTACTTTGCTTAAGAGCCTGCTTGGTATTATTCAACCACTAGAAGGAGAAGTTGAAACAGGTGACTTTATTGACCTAGGTTACTTCGAGCAAGAAGCAGAAGGGTCACGTCAGACGCCTCTTGAAGCGGTTTGGGATGCCTTCCCAGCCTTAAATCAAGCTGAGGTCCGTGCGGCTCTAGCCAAATGCGGATTAACCTCTAAGCATATTGAAAGCCAAATTCAAGTGCTTTCAGGTGGAGAACAGGCTAAAGTTCGCTTCTGTCTCCTTATGAATCGTGAAAATAATGTTCTTGTTCTGGATGAACCTACCAACCACTTGGATGTTGACGCCAAGGATGAATTGAAGCGTGCCCTTCAGGCCTTCAAGGGCAGTATCCTTATGGTATGTCACGAACCAGAATTTTATGAAGGTTGGACAGACGTTTGGGATTTTAATGAGTTAGTATAGAGATAAAAGAGTGTTGACATTCTCTAAAGAGAAAGTTACTCACTCTTTTTTTATATTTTAAAGCAAAGTAACTTTCTAGGATTTGGTAAGACAGTGATGGTGTTAAGAAAGGTAACCGTCATCATAAAGTGTTTTTCTACCTATTTTGACATGATCTACTTGGGTTTTGAGCATAGAAACTTAATTTGTTCAAAAAGTAACAAAGTCTGAGCATAAAAGGTGTAACCGTTTTCCGATTATGGTAGAATAAAATAGTAAACTATTATCAAAAGAAAGTTGGATAAACTTATGTCAAAAATCGTAGTTGTTGGTGCTAACCACGCTGGTACTTTTAGTATTAATACTATTCTCGATAATTACGGAGACCAAAATGAAGTAGTTGTTTTCGACCAAAACTCTAACATTTCATTCTTGGGTTGTGGTATGGCTCTTTGGATCGGTAATCAGATTTCTGGTTCAGACGGACTCTTCTATGCAACAAAAGAAGGTCTTGAAAGCAAAGGTGCTAAAGTTTACATGAACTCACCAGTTGAGTCAATTGACTTTGATGCTAAAACTGTCACAGCTCTTGTCGATGGTAAAGAGCATGTTGAATCATATGATAAATTGATTTTGGCTACTGGCTCACAACCAATCTTGCCTCCAATCGAAGGTGCTGAAATCAAAGAAGGTAGCCGTACTTTCGAAGCAACACTTGAAAACCTTCAATTTGTTAAACTTTTCCAAAACGCTCAAGAAGTTATTGATAAGTTGAACGACAAATCTCAAGATATCAAACGTGTAGCGGTTGTAGGTGCTGGTTACATTGGTGTTGAATTGGCTGAAGCTTTCCAACGTCATGGAAAAGAAGTTATCCTTATCGACGTTGTTGATACATGTTTGGCTGGTTATTATGACCATGATTTGACTGAACTTATGGCTAAAAATATGGAAAGCCACGGTATTAAATTGGCATTTGGTGAAACTGTTAAGGCAGTTGAAGGAGATACTAAAGTTGAACGTATCGTCACTGATAAAAATGCTTACGATGTCGACATGGTTGTCCTTGCAGTAGGTTTCCGTCCTAACACAGCTCTTGGTGCTGGTAAATTGGACACATTCCGTAATGGCGCTTACCTTGTTAATAAGAAACAAGAAACATCAATCAAAGACGTTTATGCAGTTGGTGACTGTGCTACCGTTTATGACAATGCTCTTGAAGATGTGAACTACATTGCCTTGGCTTCAAACGCTGTTCGTTCAGGTATTGTCGGTGGTCATAATGCCGGTGGTGGCGATGTTGAATCAAACGGTGTTCAAGGATCAAATGGTATCTCAATCTATGGTTTGAACATGGTATCTACTGGTTTGACAGAAGAAAAAGCAAAACGCTTTGGCTTCAATCCAGCAGTAGTAGAATCAACAGATCTTCAAAAAGCTGCCTTCATGGAAGATGAAAATGAAGACGTTACAATCAAGATTGTCTATGACAAAGATACACGCAAAGTTCTTGGTGCTCAAATGGTATCACGCATGGACATCTCTATGGGAATCCATATGTTCTCATTGGCTATCCAAGAAGGTGTAACTATTGACCGTCTTCAATTGCTTGATTTGTTCTTCTTGCCACACTTTAACCAACCGCTTAGCTATATTGCTAAAGCAGCTATCTCAGCTAAATAATCTTGGCTCTTTGTCAACTGTAGTGGGTGACGAAAAGCTAACATCTAGAGAGAACCTGATAGGTTTTCTCTTTTTGTATGTTCAGAGTGATGAAAACACGCTTCCTAAAGTTAATAAAGTTTCTAAAACCGAAGCCCAGACGTTTAATATCTTTGAT
>NZ_KV809627.1:34732-44726 GCF_001812625.1 Streptococcus sp. HMSC064H09 | reverse complement strand
TTTTTTATTATTTTAATGTATGTGACAACCATTATAATGAAGTCGTTTGAATTAAACGTTCCTACTTAACAAATACTAATCAAATGATATTTATCTATATTTTAATAAATAATAATTAAACAGGCTTTTGTATTTAAATGGCTTTGCACATAAAAAAATCAGAATTCCTATTAAAATTCTGATTTTTTATTTCTAATTCTATTTCTTAATGATTGACGGCTTCTTTCAACGCTTCAACCTTATCCAATTTTTCCCATGGAAGATCGATGTCAGTACGTCCCATGTGACCATAGGCCGCTGTTTGACGGTAAATAGGACGTTTAAGATCAAGCATTTGAATGATACCTGCAGGACGCAAGTCAAAGAGATCACGGACAGCAGCTTCAAGTTTGCTTTCAGCAACTTTAGCAGTTCCGAAGGTATCAACACGGACTGACACAGGGTTAGCAACACCGATAGCATAAGCCAATTGTACTTCTGCTTTCTTAGCAAGACCAGCAGCTACGATGTTTTTGGCAATGTAACGAGCCGCATATGAAGCTGAACGGTCAACCTTAGTGGCATCCTTACCTGAGAAGGCCCCACCACCGTGTCGTGAGTAGCCACCATAAGTATCAACAATGATCTTACGACCAGTCAAACCAGAGTCCCCTTGAGGTCCTCCAATAACAAAACGACCTGTTGGGTTGATAAAGAATTTTGTCTCGTCATCCAAGTATTTGGCTGGAATAACTGCTTTAATGACTTTTTCAATGACGTCTTGACGAATTTGATCATTAGTTGCTTCAGGATCGTGTTGCGTTGAGATAACGACTGTATCAACACGTACTGGTTGGTCATTCTCATCATACTCAACAGTAACCTGAGATTTAGCATCCGGACGAAGGTATGAAATCTCACCAGATTTACGCAAATCTGCCAATTTTTTAACCAATTTATGTGAAAGGCTAACTGGAAGTGGCATAAACTCTGGAGTTTCATCGATAGCAAAACCAAACATCAAACCTTGGTCACCAGCTCCGATAAGATCAAGTGGGTCTTGGTCACCAGTTCCACGAACTTCAAGTGATTCATTGACACCTTGAGCAATATCTGGAGATTGTTCGATCAATGATGGGTGAACCCCAACAGATTCTGCTGCAAAGCCGTATTCTGCATTGTTATAACCAATTTCAGCGATAGTATCACGAACCACACGGTTAATGTCCACATAAGCTGTTGTAGAAACTTCACCGAAAACGTGGACAGAACCAGTGTAGACAGCTGTTTCTGCTGCAACGTGTGCATCTGGATCCTCTGCTAAAATCGCATCAAGAATGGCATCTGAAATTTGGTCTGCAATTTTATCTGGATGCCCCTCAGATACAGATTCAGACGTGAAAAGTTTACGTTCTGACATATAAAATGTCCCCCTTTTAATATGAAAAATAGTATTAGATAAAACAGATTCGACCGTCTCCTAATAGGTAAAACGCTATACTCCTAATAGAGCTAGACGCCGTTAAAAAGTTACAAAGAACCAACAGCCAACCCTAGGATGACTGTTGCCTTATCGGGACTTAATAACTACCGTCCATTATATCATGTTTTTTCAGTCTAGTCATATAGTTATTTATTATCAAGCCTTATCAATAATTTATAGTGAGCATTTTACCATCTTTTGTATTATACTTAGGATATGAAAACTTATGAACACGTTTATGACATCTTATCGAAGAGTCCTGACTTTGTGACGGGAGAGAGTTTGGCTAAAAGCCTTGGTGTCTCACGGACAGCCATTTGGAAGGCAATCCAAACACTACAAGAACAAGGAATTGACATTACAAGTGTACGGAAGAAAGGCTACTATTTAGAAAAGGGAGATATTCTTCTTCCTCAAGACATTTCTAAACAACTCTACATTCCAGTCTACTTTAATCCAGATTCTAACTCTACCCAACTTGATGCTAAACATGGCATGGAAAAGAATAATCCGACGCCCGCACTTTATCTGGCATCAAGTCAAAAAGCGGCCAAAGGACGATTTGATCGTCACTTCTTTGCCATTCCACAAGGTGGTATCTACATGAGTATCCACTTAAAGCCAAACTGTCATTTTGCCGACTTACCACCTTATACCATGATGGTGGCAGCAGCTATTGTCAAAGCTATCCAGCGTCTAACCGGTATCAATACAGAAATCAAATGGGTTAATGACATTTACCTCAACAACAAAAAAATGGCTGGTATCCTTACCGAAGCCATTAGTTCTATCGAATCTGGTCGCATCACAGATGTCATTATCGGGGTTGGGCTTAACTTCTCAATCAGTGATTTTCCTAAAGAGTTAGCCAATAAAGCTACTAGCCTTTTTACTTCTGAAAAACCAAGTATCACTCGAAACCAGCTTATTTCAGAAATTTGGAAGCTCTTTTTAACCATTCCAACTAGTGATTTGGTTAAAGTATATAAAGAAAAGTCCCTCGTTTTAGACAAACAAGTGACCTTTGAACAAGCTGGAAAGACTTATACTGGTGTTGCTAAAGAAATTGGCGACAAGGGCCAACTTCTCGTTCTTACTGATGATGGTCAGGAAAAATGGCTGAGTGCTGGCGAAGTGAGCCTTACTTCTTGGTAGACTTGTCGGCTGCACGCGCAATGCGTGAAACAACATAGGTTGTCCAAAGACGACGAAACAATAAATAACCAAAAAAGGCTGTAAAAAAGTAATAGCCGTGCTGTAAACTGTAATTAAAACAAACCGTTTCAAAAATAGTTTCAAGCGTAATAAACAAAATTTGTTGAATCATAAGATTATTATATCAATAGATAGAGCCTAGGACAAGCAGTCTAGGCTCTTTTCATTTTTAAAAGAATAAACCTTCCAAATATCAGCTTCAGCAATCAAACAAATAATACTGGGTTGCCTCTCTATCTAATTTCTAGACTTAGACCTAAAAAGGTCCACTGGAACTTCCTCGCTTTTTCATTTCTGGGCTCGGACCTAAAAAGGTCCACCGGAACTTCCTCGCTTTTCTATTTCTAGGCTCGGACCTAAAAAGGTCCACTGGACCTTTTTAGTCCTCTATTTCTACAACATCAGAGAGAAATTCGAGTTCTTGAGGGATATATTCTTCACGATCTTCTTTATCTAATTCTTCCTTGGATTTGAGGCTTCGTGCAAATTCTGTACGGAGTTTTTCAAATTCTGCTTTAGGAACAGCCATAATATTAGGTGAGAAACCGGCAGCTGAACTCATGATATTTCCGAACATATCATTAAGATCACTACGTTTCATGACCTGTTCAGCATTAAAGGCAGCATTAAATGCCAGGATAGCATTTTCCTGATTGGCTAATACAGGCTCGGAGCCATTCAAAAGTGCCCTATTTTGTGGACTAATAGAATCCAAGATTTCAGACCAAGTTGCCTTTAGAGCATCTAGACACTGGCGTGATTTCTGCGGATTTTCCATGGTTTCACGCATAATAGTGAGAATCTTTTCACGATCCACCTTGTACTGATAAGCAGGTTTGGCTTTTCGAGTTGGTACTCCTTCTCCTTGGATTTTGCCCTCTTTAAGAGCTTTACGAAGACCTTCAACCTCGCGACGAAGACTATCTAACTCTTCTTGTAAATTTCCTGGAATTTCTTGTGACATCTGACTATGGGTTTCTGACAATTTTATAGTCAGCATCTCCGCATAGATTTTAGGATGTGTTCCAGTTTTAATTTCTGGCAAGGCACTTGTAACCAAGTCAATCAATTGGAAAAGTCGGTCTTGCTCTAGAGAAAGATTTTCTTCAAAAAGGGGACTATGGTGACTGTTCTCTCCACCCGCTTTGACAATCAAAAGATCACGGAAATACTCCAAGAGATCAGTCGCAAAACGACTCATAGACTTACCATTATCAAAGAGGGTTTCGAGATTTGATAAAGCTTGCGTAGTATCTTGATTGCGAACGTTAGCGACGAAACTATCCAAGGCTGTCAAACCAATAGAACCAGTGATTTCTTCAGCTACGGCTTGGCTGACATGATTATCAGGAGACAGACTCAGTGCTTGGTCTAAGATTGACAACGCATCACGCATACCACCTTCCGCACGACGAGCAATAATGGTCAAAGCCTCATCATCAAAGGTTAATCCTTCTTTTTCCAGAATTGAAGCCAAGTGCTCTTTAATAGCTCCCTGTTTGATCGATTTAAACTCAAAGCGTTGGACACGAGAAAGGATAGTTGCTGGAATCTTATGTAATTCAGTGGTCGCTAGGATAAAGACCACATTTTCAGTTGGTTCTTCCAAAGTTTTCAAAAGAGCATTGAAAGCACCTGTCGAAAGCATGTGAACTTCGTCAATAATATAGACCTTGTAAGTAGCACGACTTGGGGCATAGGTCGATTTGTCACGAATTTCACGAATCTCATCAACACCATTATTGGATGCCGCATCAATCTCTATAACATCTTCGAGACTACCGTTTGTAATATCGCGACAAATATCACAGTGATTACATGGCTCCCCATCAACTTGATTAGGACAGTTCATAGCCTTGGCAAAGATTTTCGCCGCACTAGTTTTACCGGTACCACGCGGCCCAGAAAAGAGATAAGCATGGCTGATTTTCCCTGACTCTACCGCCTGTCTTAGCGTGGTTGAAATCACTTTTTGACCAACCATTTCGCCAAATGTCTGACTACGGTATTTACGATATAAGGCTTGATACATTAGTTTACCTCAAACATTCCAAATGTAAGCTCGGTTTTCTCGAGTAGAATTTTGACAAATGCTTCAAGATAATCTTGGTCTACGTCGTTATAGTCTCCTACTTGGTGAGAATCCAAATCGAGAACACCAACTAATTTGCCATCTTTAACCATTGGTACAACAATTTCACTTCGAGCAGCGGAATCACAAGCGATGTAATTAGCGTGTTTGGTAACATCTTCGACAATTAAGGTTCTATTTTCTGCTGCAGACTGGCCACAAACACCCTTACCTAGGGCAATTCGAACACAAGAAACATTGCCTTGAAAAGGGCCAAGGATTAACTCATTATTTACATTATCCATCAGGTAGAAGCCTGTGAACACAGAATTTGGTAGAGTTGTATTCAAGAGTGCCGAGGCATTAGAAAAGTTGGCCAGAGCATTGTCTTCATTGGCAAAAAGTGCCTTAGCCTGAGCTAGCATTATTTCATAGGCTAATTTTTTTTCTTCGTTAGTCATAACTACCATTATATCAAAGATAGGTCCTTAAAACTAAGATTGACCTACCTTTTCTCCTTCCCTTTCATTTAAAAATAATTCAAGATCATGAATAACATTTTCAGGATATTCTGGACTAGAAATCTGATAAAACTTAACAGTCATCCGATTTCTGAACCAGGTTAATTGACGTTTAGCAAAACGACGCGTATTTTGCTTAAGTTTTTCCAAGGCTTCATCCAAGGTCTGATTCCCAGCAAAATAAGGAAATAACTCCTTGTAGCCTATACCACGAGCTGACTGGGCGTCAGGATAATTATCATAAAGCCACTTAGCCTCTTCCAAGAGTCCAAGTTCAACCATCTTGTCCACTCGTGTATTGATACGGTCATAAATCAAGGAGCGTTCATCATCTAATCCGATAAGAAAGGGCTCATAAGTCGTCTCAGTATTTTCAAGATTCTCCGAAAAACGATGAAGTTCAAGTGCTCTAGTGGCACGACGTCGGTTAATCTCCTTAATCTCAATACCCAGGTCATCGATTTTGTCAAAAAGTTCCTGATCAGATAATTGCTCTAATTCTGAGCGATAGGATAAAACCTGTTTCTGGTCTACCTGTCCACCTAGATGATACCCTTCTATAAGGCTTTGTAAATAGAGACCTGTTCCTCCTACTATAATAGGCAACTTGCCACGACTAACAATATCAGTAATGGTAGCCTCAGCCTCTGTTACAAAATCATAGGCTGAATAAGACTCATCAACATCGCGAACATCAATCAGATGATGCACTGCTGCAGCCTGCTCTTCAGGAGTGGCCTTTGCGGTTCCTATATTCAATTGTCGGTAAACCTGCTGGCTATCTCCTGAAATAATTTCTCCATTAAAGCGCTGGGCCAATTTAATCCCAAGCGCCGTTTTTCCCACAGCAGTAGGTCCAGCCACAACAATAAGTTTGGTTTTCATAATGTTTTCACTTGCTATTCTAGATATTTTTTTAGATAATATAAGCATATTATAACATATACGGAGGATAGTCTCATGGCTAAAAAACATTCATTCGCTAAAGGTGTCGCTACTGGCGTTATCGGAACTGCTGCTACTGTAGCAGGTGCTGTCTTCGCAGTTAAGAAAACCATTATCGAACCAGAAGAAAAGAAATTGGCTTTCATCGAAGAAAACCGTAAAAAAGCAGCTCGCCGTCGTGTAAGCCGCTAAAACTAATGACCAGGGAAACCTGGTTTTTTACTGTATTTTTACTCTTCATCTATGACTAAGAACGGAGCCAATTTGAAAAGAAAAAAATATAATATCATTACCTTCTCTTTGCTAGCTTTCTTCTTTCTCTTTGGTTTTTTATCAAAACATTTAAAAGAACCTGTAAAGCCCGTAGCAAAAACGCATCACATCTCTCACACCCTTTCATCAAAAAGTAGTTCATCTCATAAAAAAGAGAAGACCAAATCTTCAACTACTACTTCAAAAGAAGATAAAAAAAAAGATCAAGCATCCCCTTCTGTTCAAGCACCAAATCAAAAACAAAACAACCAAACATCCCACCAAGATGGAAATCAAGAAAAGTCCAAGCCTGCTGAAGGTGGACGAGGTTGGGGCGGACCAGAAGATGGCTCCTATGCCACAAACGGAGGAGGCGGTGGTGGTCACGATGCAGCCTTCGTCGCAGGTGCTGGTGGAGGAAGCAATCGTGCAAGCTCAACTGATCAGAGCAATGAGTGGGTTGACGACGTTGATAACAATCCTTACGAGTACCCACAAGCTTCATCAAGTACAGATACAACTGCCAATTCCAATTAATGAGATAACAAAATACTAATCATCACCAGTATTCTATTTTAAACCCTAGTTAGGACTAATCCTGACTAGGGTTTTTCTTATAAAAAAACACCTATAGTTCAATAGGCGTCAAATAGATTTAGCTTAAATTTGGGGCAGAATAGCTTAAAACCGCTTGGTTAAAGGCTTAAAAATGTCCCCTGCCAACGAAAAGATATAGAATATAAGAATAAATGAAAACTATAAAGACTTGATTTTACTAGGTTTTTATAGTTTTTATTTTTATTTATTTTCGTAGATTTTTGAAAAAGGTGGACACAAAGGTGGACAAAAAAAGAACTGCCGAAACAGTCCTTGACCAGCTACGAGAAAATACTGGAAAAGGGATAATATGCAAGTATTGAGTGAAGAATATCAACCTTTTTATAGTATTATACCACAATCCGAATTTATAACAAATAAAAAAACCGCCCATAAAAGGGCGGCGTCTACCTATGAAGGCTATTCTCAAAACCATATTCATTATAACACAAAAAATAAAAACGCACCAGACCCCGTAGAGTTACTGGCACTTTCCTAGATATATTATACCAAATAAAAAAGCCCCAGCAAAATGCTGAGGCTCGACCACTACCACCATGATGTCCGAACTGTGGTCTGTCGGGAGGTGATATACTCCTTTTCGTTTTATAGTTTGCGTGGTTCTTTTATTTAATTATACACCAGTTTGCCCTTGCGTAGCTTGTGCTCGTTCTTCAATAGCCTTAACTACTGAGGCACTAGCTTCATTAATTGCCTTAGAGACCGCTGCCGTGTCGTTTGATTGACTATTCAAGAAACGGTCAAAGTCGCCATCATCCAACATCAAATGTTTAGCGCCGTTAGAACGTAGTTCATCCACTGTGCGCATAGCCCCAATACCGAAAACTCGGCCATTAACGACTCCAACATAACCTTGACTTCCTGACGTACTGCGTACTACATAATCCATATTTTCTTCTTCCTCTTTCTTATTCACTAAACTATCACCATCATTGATGATAACAACATTCTTATCCAATCCACCAGCTAGACCAGTGCTTGTAAACTGCCACCAGCGTGTATGTTCCATGTTTGGATACACACCCCAATATGGTTCTGGGCGTACCTCATAATCTGGATACGCTGCAATCCATAGGCTATTTGGATAGCGTGCAGTGATTTGATCTACATAAACATTAGCCAGTGTATAAGGTTTGTAACTATAATAGATAGGCTCAAAACCGTTCGCCTTACAGATATCCATAAACGCTAGGACTGCATTAGTATTCGCTTGTTTATCACCACTAGCGCCGTCTTCATAATCACAAACCAAATAGCGTGGGTGTGATGGCAGATTACTGATAAAGTAATTCGCTTCAGCTTGTGCCGTTGCCACATCGCCACCAAAACGAGCGAAGTGATAGTAACCAATACAATTACTTGTGTTAGTTTGTTGAGCTACTACTGGGCTAACCCAACCCACACCCTCGGTCACTTTGATTACCGTGTTATTAGTGCCGGACGCTTGACAGATACCAGTCAAGTCTCCCGGTTGATATGCTGATACGTCGATGAAATAGGCATTTTCAGTCATGCCGTCAAATGGCAATTCAAACCACCCGACCATTTGCTGAGCTGGTGCGTTCCAATCGATATAACTGAAATTCCCTGCACTGTCTAGGTTTCGTGTGACCTTGCGTGTCCATCCACCGTTATAAAGAGCATCACCGTTACCGTCAATATTTTGCTCGATTGTGGTAACTGTCCCGTCTGGGTTTTCTGCGACCACAAAACCGATATGACCGAATTGATGATATGGCAAGCAGTTAGTTACCCAAACACTCCCCACCGGTGGATTGTTAGCACCGTTAAAACGTGTGACTTTAAGCCCTAGGTTTTCAGCACGATCTAATCCGTCAATCGCATTCATGTAGCTGAAATCAAGATTAAACAACCCTTGATACTGCAATACATTGTCAATCAAAGCCACACATTGCCCACCATACGGATTCGTTGGCACGGTTACACGTTGATTGACTAGGCTCTCAAGCGTGTTTAATAACTGTGTTTTAGATGTCATAGGTCTCCTTTCTAAAATTATTTTTGAATAGATTGTTTAATTTCCGAGATAGTTCTTTCCAACTCTTCGACTTTCTGTTTTAAAGCGTCAATTTCGCTCGTTGGTAATTGAGATTGTGTTACAAGTGGGTCTGCCGCAAATTTATTTTGTTCTAGAACTTGTAGAAAAAAGTTATTGTATGTTGGGAATAATCCATACGCTTGGCTGACAGTCAACGATGAAGATTGTTTATCTTTAATTTCCTTGATATCCGCCCCTACAGCTTGAGCAAATTCTGTGAACTTACTCATAGGCTCACGCTTTCGCTGCAGCATATGCTGCTACCAAGTCCTCAGTTTCAATAGCTGTAATACGATTACCAAACTCTGTAAGTTTAGTAATGATACCAGAATCAACATTACCACCACCAGCGGCGATTTTATCAGCAAGTTCTTTAAGTGTATCAAGCTCTTCAGGAGCCCCACCAATAAGGTCAGTTTTAGCTTGCGTGATAGCTTGTGTCAAACGTTCTTCAGTCACACCTTCCGAACCCTTATCAGCCTTGCCTGCTAAGGTTGTTTTGATTTCTTTGATGTCAGCACCCACGGCTTGGGCGAAATCATGTAATTTACTCATTTATGTTTCCTTTCAAATTTTAGCTAGATTGTAGATATTTACGAGGTCTTCCGTGGTGTCACTACCACCAGTGATTAGCCCAGAATCTCGCAATTCATCCGCTAACAGTTTTAATTTAGGGTCTTTTTTTGATGGAATCACACCGTCAATGTTAAGTGAGCTCTTAACTTTTACCTTGAAATTGTTTGATGGGAAAATATGCCCGTTTAGTTTAACTTCGAGGTAGTATGTGCCTGGCTCTACGACATCGCCCATGACAAAGGTAAAATGTCCGTTCTCAACGGTTACATCTTGGT
>NZ_KV809627.1:30918-34632 GCF_001812625.1 Streptococcus sp. HMSC064H09 | reverse complement strand
AGAGGTCATGAGTTTAGCCATAAGCTAGTCCTCACGAGGGTGGTTATAGTTTAATGCACGCTCACTGTCTCCGACACCCTTAGTTGTTGGGTCGGTAACAATACCCAAAATTACCAAAATCACAACGAATGTATTTACCCCCTCTTGAATGTTATGTGGGATTTCAAGCCCGAATTGTTGCAACATCAAGAAAACTGCTGAGATAAGAGCTACTAGAGTAGCTTTGTTTTGCAAACGTAGTTTAAAATTAATCATTTTTTTCTTCCTCCTCGGTAAGATTAAATTTATCCTTATCAATATTTTTCTTGACAAATCTGTCAATAAAGGGAATTTCAACCCCTAGAGCCGATAAGCTAGCCAAAATACTAGCCCCGTATGCTGATAACATGGCGAAAATAAAAGCATCCATAGCACCGCCTAGATTCATAAAAACCATAAACGGATAAGACACGGTCACGATAATCAACATAGCCGTGTGGCTAACCAACCCTTTTCGAAACTTACGGCTCGAAAATTCGTGGAAAGCCCATGACCTTGAAACGCCCAACACGATATCAGCAACGATTACAAGCATGAGCAGGAACACCCATAGATGCTCGTCTATGCCATGCTCATAGAAATCTTTGACGACTTCAAACACGCCAAAGATGCCGTCCGGTTTGTGCATTTAACACTCCTTAACATATTTATTTAACCCCCATTTTTTTACGCATTACGCTTGTGTAGTATCAGCCAAGATTTCGTCTTCTACCTTGTAACGCAACTCACGTAGGGCACGTTCGTCTGTACGCATTTCTTGACGATGTTTTGCGTAGAGTTCGGCATTAAGAAGATTTTCTTGCACTGTAGAGACCGCATTGGAATCTACGCTGATGAAAGTCTGTTTTACAAGGATTGTAGCTCCTTCTTCTTCAACATTAAATTCTGCATTGATTGTACGTTGTTTTGTAATTTTAAGTGACATAATTATTCTTTCCTTTCTTAATTTGGATAATTATCTTCAGTGATGTAAGAAACAGTTCCGTTGTAAACAGCTTTGGTGTCCGATTGATTGGTTAAATTAATATTACCGTTTGGCAATAGATGCCACGTTGCTACACCAATTTGATTGCCACCAACATTTTTACTTGCGTTCAAATTCGTTTCGACGACTGGTCTAAAGCCTTCTGGCATCTTTTCGTTAAGCTCTTTATATTCGATCCCACCTAATGCCGAATAGATGCCACGAACCAAGCTGCACATTACTGTATTCCCTTTTCTTACCATGTTAGCTTTAATACCAAAGCCCATATCGACTTCTTTCTTTATCAAAGCCGGTTCTGGTTTCTCTGGTTTCTCTGGTTTAGGTGTGTACTCAATCCACGAGCCGTTAGAGTTACTAGTCACCGTCCGTTTAAACATCCGACCAGAAACAGTCGTTAATGTCTGATGATATCCAGAAACGCTTTCCACGACTTGCAAATAAGCCCCCTCACCCGATGCTGGATGGTTTCGGTAGTTCCCTAGAATCGAATAGAATCCAGTAGTTCTATAGTCGTTTAGGTTATCCACTTTAGTATCCATTGCTGCACCGTTTGGCTCGGTCAGTTTGTGGTGCTGAATCTGTTTGCGGTTTGAGTAAATTAAGCCATCGACATCCAAGGCCCCACGCTCACGGTATTTATTAATTCCGATACCTTCTTTGTCGTAGGATATTACAATTCGGTCGCCCGTGACTGTAGCTTGGAAAGATACGCTAGTAAACTTATCTTCCAGTTTTCCAACCACAACATAGGATGTATCGGCTGGGTATGATTTGCCAAGATTAGCATTAGAAGCGTTAAATTCAGAAATCTGCGACCATGTTCCACCAGCCCCGCCGTTATCGATAGTTTCTGTATCCGAATCGACTTGCCGTGTGGTGAACGTTAGCTTCATCGGGTTTTTTTGAACACCATTGACCATAAGTGGTGCGACTTTGGCAAAACGCTTGATGGTCAGTGTGCTGTTGGTTGCACCACTGCGAACTACTTCGAATTTCAATGTTGGACTGAAGTAATTTAAAACAGTGATGGTCATTTCGTAAGGGTCAGATCTAATCCCTCGACTATCTTCAACATAGCCCCTTAACGTGAATTGTGTATCTTTGTTGACGGAAATTTCACGGAAAGTGCCGTTAGGTGCAGAAATCGTGTTATTATTCCCGACGATTTCCATAAAGTAGCCCGTGATAGATGCTCCGTACTTCGCTTGAACATTATCAAAACGTGCATAGATTTTCGATAGCACGGAAACAAAGTGTCTATCCGATTGAGTGATGTTCCTTGTAAATTCAGTGGCATCCGCTAACGCAATCCTAGAGAATGTGGGCTTAACTCTGTTTAACGACAAGCCAGCAGTGAATGTTTTAGATTGCGTGTTGATTAGTTTGCCGTCAATGTATGTGTCTAGGAATATCGTTCCCCAGCCTGACGAACTGTTAGGAATGTCATTAGCAAAGCTCTCTGGAATTGCCCATCTATACGATGTGTCAATATTATCTGCCAGTTTTCCTTCGAGACCATACCATGAGTATCGTAGTGTGTGCTTAGCTGAAGCTACTTTTTTAGAGATAGAGAAATTAACACTATCACCTAAAATGACATTACTAGGCATAGTTAAGACGCTAGCATTGGCTATCGGGTCCAAAGTGATGGTATACGGACCAACGGTTAAGTCTTGAGGTCCAGAACCATTACCATAGCTATGAAAATAAGCAATCGAACCAAAGACATTGTTTCCGTTCTTGTGCTCAACTGTGATAGTTTTGTCAATGAATTGAACTTGCGAGTTTTTTTGTGGCATATCGGCAAAGCCCATGTCACCAATGTATTGACCAAAAGCGTCGATATACCACTTACACCAAATGTGCGTGAATGTTTTTTCACGGTTAAACAAGGTCAACCGAACACGAATGGTGCTGGTATTAGCTTCGGCATTCTGACTGACTTGGTCAATCGTCATTCGAACACGGTAGCCCCGTTCTTCCTGCGACCAATATTCTGCCATCTTACTTACCTCCTACATATCTAATGACATTCCTATCTGGATTGATAAAATCTTGTTCTTCCCTAAAACGACCAATCTGGATAGTTTTCGAGAAAATACCGTTCTCGATGTGAATGACACCTTGTGAAATGTACATTACCTCGTTACCAGCTGAAAACATTGAAATCCGACCATTTGGATTGAATAGCATAGAGCTAGAGTTATCCGTTTTACCAATGACAAGCCCCTCGTTAGAAGATGCCATGTAACTGTCGATAAAATTCCAACGCTCTGACATATCATTCAGATTGTTCTCTAGTTTTGCGACACGAGCACTAGCATCCGCAAGATTCTTTTCGGCTTGTGCACGATTGGCGTTGTTTGCATTAACGAAATCTTGGTAAGCCTTCACCCACTGATTGAGTGTATCAAGAGATGCTTTAGCTTCTAATTCGGCTTTCATCACTGAATTAATCTCATTCAAACGGTTTAGCTGGCTTTGCGTCAATGCGCTATCAGCCTTGCTATTTAGTTGTTTTTCTAAATCTTTAGGGGACGCTTGCCACGCCCGGTCAGTTGTGCCTTCATAACAATCAAGCTCGGTGAAGAATAGCAACGACTGACTGCCGTTTGTCGTACCAGTATTATCGACACGGATGAACCCTTCATCACATTCGCCGGAGTTGAAAGTGAAGTGAAATTTCTTAA
>NZ_KV809627.1:8628-30818 GCF_001812625.1 Streptococcus sp. HMSC064H09 | reverse complement strand
CGCTTGTGGATGGCGAACCATCGAAATGCTTGATATTGACTACTTTGCTAAACACTTTAGTTTCGTTTGATTGGCGACCAAGAAAATAGATATCCATTCCCTTTAGGTTACCGCCTGCCAAAATCGAAACATTAAGAGAATAGTTAGTGTTTCGTTTCACTGGGAATCTCAGCGTAGCGCTTGGCGTTGTTGTTGTTGTTGTTGCTAACAAAAACATTGGTTTCGAGCCATTGTAATAGAGTGAATGACTTGAAACAGATAAATTTGAGTTAGGTTGTGATGCTTCCCAATAGCCCCAACCATCCAAATTATCCGGAAAGGCTGAGTTAGTTATTAGGTTTTCGCCACCAACCGAAACACTGCCGGTCATATCGTTCCATGAGTAATCGGCTGGGTTGGTGCTGTCTGTTTTGTCAAAGTTAGTACATACACCCAAATAACGCTTGTTCCCGTCTTGTGTCAAACTGAAACCGTTTCGACCATCAGCGCTATCCGCATAAGCAAAATGAACGTAAGGCGTTCTTCCGTCTGCTCCAGCTTTCCCCGGAATACCATCCCGTCCATCGCTACCCTTCCATTTGCTCCAGCGGTAGTCTTGCGGGTTTCGGCTATCTGTAGCGTTGAAATCTTGGTACATACCAATAAATGCCTTGTTGGTGTCGGTTTGGCTGAAACCACTACCAGACACGGTATCGGCGTAGGCAATGTGGGTGTACTGTGTTTTACCATCAACACCTTTGACACCGGGTATACCTTGGTCGCCCTTTGGACCTTGCAAACCTTGTGGACCGGTTAAACCTTGTGGCCCTGGCAAACCTCTATCGCCTTTTTCTCCTCTATCACCTTTAGCACCAGTATCACCCTTCGGGCCTTGCTCACCGATTTTAGAAACCGAGTAGCCCGTTTCGTTCGTGTTATCGGTATAACTCCAAACGGTTTTCGTCCAGAGGTACTGCCCAGCCGGTACGTTAGGCACTTGACTAGTCCAACCAGTCGTTGGTGCTACTGTGCCTGATGTTCCTTGTGCGTAGGTGATTGTGGTGCTACGAATACCGACACCATCTTTACCAGCGATACCATTATTCCCATCGTTACCATCTCTAGCAACGTAGGTTTTTTGGTATCCCGTTTCAGTAGTGTTATCCGTGTAAGTCCAGACTGTCTTAGTCCAAAACCATTGCCCCTTAACTAATGCCGGTGGGTTTTGATACCATGCCGTAGGTGGCACGGTTTCGGCTGCAGATAGACCATAGAGAACACTGGTATTTCTAATACCGATACCATTTTTACCGGGTAAACCATCGTTACCACGGTCGCCCTTTGGTCCTTGTTCGCCCATCTTAGCGACTGAAAAACCTTGCTCGCTCGTACCGTCTGAATAGAACCATGTCGTTCTAGTCCATAGGTATTCGCCGGGGTTAACTGTTGGGATGTCTGGAGACCATGTACCGTCTTCAAATACGATGTTTTTAATCCAAATTGAATTGTCTGTCGTATAGGTATTGACACGAATTTCATAATCACCGGTTGGGCGGTTGTGCGTGTATCTCGTACCGTTAGCCGTGTTATCGTCCGAAATAATTGCCCATGTACTAAAACTTGGATTGATAATCCAGATTGTAGCGTTGTTATTGCTTGCACTCACATCGTGCTGATTGGTAAACGCTCCATTAGTTTCAGCGGATAAGATATAAGTCTTACCTTGTTCTAATCGGACACGTTGGCCGGTCATGATGAGGTTGTCAGTCGATGAATTAGATGGTTGGTATTTATCACTAATTGCTGCGATTACGCTACCGGACGGTTTATTGACACCGTCCGTTGATTTCGCATAACGTAGCGTAGTGTTTACTAACCCCACGCCATCTTTTCCGGGAAGACCATCGTCACCTTTAGAGCCGTTCTGTGGTATGTATGTTTTTTGATATCCAGTCTCACTAGATAAATCCGTATACATCCACTGTGTCTTAGTCCATAAGTATTTACCTTTGACCAAAATAGGTGGGTTTGAAGTCCAGCTTGTAGGCATTACAGTGTCACTGTCACTCATGCCGTAAGTGATAGTGGTAGTTTTTAAGCCAACACCGTTTTTTCCGGGAATACCATCGTTACCTCTATCGCCTTTAGGGCCTTGGTCGCCTTTGTCTCCTTTTGGTCCGGGAGTACCATTCCTACCGTCCGAGACATTTAAAAAAGTAACTTCTTCTGAAGCTACTTCTTTATTATCTACCCACGCCGAAACAGTTAAGGCGGTTGGTTGGGTAATCTGTGATGCCACCATGTCGTAGGTCATCCCCACATATTTTATGACACCGTCAATTACGAAACGCCACGTTGCGTTAACAGTCTTATCGCCTTGTCTCAAAGCTGGTCGAACAGTCGAGCGACCAACGCCGTTTTTAAACGCCGTTCCGTTTGTGGTCGTGATCTCGACACGATACGGTAGAGATTTAGAAACAATCTCATCAATGCGTTGTTGTAAACTACCAGACGGTTTATTGTCCAGCTTTCTGAAGTTGGTAAACACCACTGAGTTATTAAGTGGCATATCAAAACTGATTACCATTTCAGACACACGAGCCTCAAGGGCTAACCCACCTCTGAAATTATTATTAATAATCTTAACAGTGTCGCCTAAATTAATATCCTTGTAGTTTTCAATAAAGCTAGATTGAATATCAACGGTGTAGGTCAATAGCGGGTAAGCGTACTGCTTGATGGTACGCAAGGCGTAACCTTTTAAAGCATTGACATCCTTGTATTCGGTTTCAAAGTCCTTACGTGTCCATCTATCCGTATCACTATCTTTCAGTGTAGACGGGTATTTCTCCATAGACAGCGGTGCATAGACCATCGGACTACCTTTTCTAGAGTAAAACTCTACTTGCCCACGCTCGTTTTTTTCTTCAAACTCAACGCTCTCAAGATTAGTTCCCTCTTGTCCAACGAAATACCCAGCGTTAAATAGTTGGGTCTTGTCGCTAGCGACTTGAACACCTTTTAGCCCGTTTTGGTAGTAGAGAACAACATCCCCTCGAACCTTGCCGATACCGTGGTGATTATCGTCTGGTTGCTGGTAGATGTCAACGACAAACTTCTTCAAAGTGCCATCTCGGTTTAATTCGGTACGGAAAATAAACTCCGCATCAAATTGATTCATCAAGCTATGAAGTTGTTCTAACTTAGTACCACTTTGGGAATCGAACGTGATAGTTCTTGTTTTATCAGCAATTTCATTCAAGCCAATTTCAAGGCCAGCGTTTCCTAATAAGTCTAGTTCTTTTAAATACCAAGCGATATTCTGTGGCTTATCTGCCTTACGAGACTGTGCGGATTCCATAGCTAACTCAAGATTGGTATTGTTACAAGTAACTTGGAAACTATCATCGTTTTCAACAAGCTGTGACACATAAAAAACGTGATAGGTATTATCGTAGAAAAATGACACATACATTTGATCATTGATGTAAGCTACATCCTCATGCATTTTACCATTCACAATTTTAGGGATTGTGAAATCGAATGTACTGGTTGAATACTCAAGATAAGTGTGCCATTGACTGTTAGAGTAGGGCAACATGCCCGGAACGTTATTGTTTAGGGCACAAACCTTACGCATGTTTTTGTCATGAATCCAAATTTGCATTAAACAAAACGCTCCTTCCAAGTGATTTCAATTGTTGGGTCAGTCCTTGTCCAACTAGACGTGTAGATATCGATTTCAGTTTCACCAGTGCCGATACCGAAAGGCTCTGACAGATAAGTTAATTCATTAGATGCTGGCAAGTTGTCAACAAAGGTTTTACCTTTTGCCATGTCGATTTCGAGAACAGAACCTTTTCCAAAACGGTTAGGGATATCCTCGGTAGCACTGACAAAATCTTTGCGGTAACAAAATTTATCGACATACATGTGAGTTACAAGTGGGCTTTGACCTACACCAGATAACAAAATACTAACTTTGGCAGACTTACGTCCTTTTAAAATAGGTACTTTATATTTTAAATAAGAACCCCACCAGTAGAAAATTAATTCGTCATCCCTACGTGCCATATCAGACCACCCACGTTGAGCGTTGAACGGGTTGTGTTCATCTAAATGCGTCCCCAAAAAATGCCTACTGTCGATGATTTGGTAACTGCCTTTGCCATCGGTAGTCATGATGTTGTAATCACAACCTAGACCATTTTCTTTTTTCTTGGACTCTACACCGTAAAGAAAATGACCTTGATCATCGGAAACACAAATTTTAAGATACCCATATTGGCTAGGCAAACCTAACCAAAAAACTTGTCTCCACCAAATATAGTCATTTAGTGAACCTCTTTCACCGTTTGAATCCGCTGGAATATCCCAAGAAATCGAGCCACCTTGAAGAAACTTACTTCCATTTCCTCTTGAAGTCAATGCGATATTTGGGCGGTTAAACACATCAACAATCCCAAGCGTTCCGTTTAAATCAGCACTATCGTCATTGAAAATACCGTTGTTTTTTGAACCGGTTGAAAAGCCTTTTCGAATGCCGTTTTCATCTCGATAATCTAGCAATATTTCCGACCGCTTAACGTTTTGTGTATCAGCTTCATTAGGATTACCAATCTCGTAGCTTTCGCTAGAAGATTTCACAATCCCAACCCAGCCATTATCTGAGTTGAATTTCAGCTTAATGTCTGGGTAAGTTTCAGCCGTACCAAAGTTTTTCAACGTAGCCTTGTAGTGGCCAGTCGAAACCTTTTTAATACTGCCGTACTTGGTTTCACCATCGCTACTTACCAAGGCTTGTGCCTTATTCTCGCCGTAGCTTTTCGGAACATCGAACGTAACCGTTACCGTTGCGGTAATCGGTGCGGTGTTCTTATCCACGGTAAGCGACGCTTGACCAGACGGGATAGCTTCCCAAACCTTGTTAGGCTCATCGCCAAAAATCAAAGGTTTGGGCTTATCTACGTTGAGATAACCACCCAGCGTTTCAGCTACACTATTAAAATAGTCGTAGTTACCGACTAGGGTAAACGATACTTGAATCTGTTTGACTGACAAGGTGCTGTATAGGAATTGCTGACCATAACGCCTACGCCCTTGGTCTTGATAGTTGTTGTTGAAGTTAGATGCCACGTTCTTAGTGACATCCACTGGAACGGTACGTCCTTGTCCCTCATTGAATAATTCGGTTAAGTTCTTACCGTCATAAGTTACTGACATTCCTATCAAATAATGCTACCTCCTAGCAACGCTTGTCTGCGTTCATAATCGTTTGTTGCTTTTGTCATAAAGGGTGCTAACCCGTTTGACACACTTCTACCATCGATAACATTTCTGATTTCGATTGGGTTAGAGCCATTGGTTACTAACTGACTTAGCAATCCAATCATGACATCTAATTTATCTTCAAGGGCAGAAACACGCTCACGGTCTGAAGTGTTATCGTGATTGCCTTGTGGGGCATCACCGGCAAAACGTGCCACTGCTTCAGTAAGTAACTGCCACGCTCTACCTCGTTTAGCGATATCCGTTGGAATAACATATTCTGGCATATCGCCTTCAGCTAATTCATAAACACCGTTTTTGTGGACTAGACCACCGTTAGCGTAGCCATAGGCTGCGACACGGTTAAAGGCTGCATCCGATGTACCATAACGATGCTTGATGTAGTTGATCGCAGCAAGCAAGTTATCATAACCATTACGGATGTTGTTGTGTCCTGGGTGTTTGTATGCGTTAAATGTTGGGCCAATGGTCTGCATCAAACCAATAGATGGTGTACCAGCTCTAGCATTACTATCCCAATTGTTTTGGACGTTAGGATCACCACCAGACTCACGCTGGATGGTTGCCAAAATCTTAGATACACGGAAATCAGTCGGTTCGATGTCGTTTGCTTTCAACGCTCGAACAACCGAATCACGCCAACGTGAAACGCCTGTACCTTGAGGGCCATCTTCACCGCCCCCAGCAGGACTTAACAACGGACCGAGGGTTTTCTTAATCCAGTCAAACATGCCACCAACCTGACGTTTAATCAACGTTTGAAGTGGGTTGTTTCGGTCTTTAAGTGGTTTACTATTGTCTTCACCACCACCACCGCTATCACGCACCCCGAAATCAAGGAAGGTAGCAGCGTTAGAGATGTGACGGCCAGCGTATTGGTGATACTGACCGTTCCCACCGTAGTTGTATTCTTCACCATCGTAAGTGTCGCCATGCACTGCCGTTACAAAGTCAACGTGGTTACTTGATACTGGACCACCAGTGTAGACGGCTACCGTACCCGGTTTAGGTCTACTTAAGTGTGGCACGCTGGCAGATATCCACTGGTTACCATTACCGAGGTGACTAAATAGACTAGGTTTAACACCAAGATTTGCCAAACGACTGGCAACGAATGATACACACTCGCGATAGAAATAGCCCCAAGGGTCAGCACCAGCGTCTTTTGCCTTGTCTTTGAAACGGTAGTCATCACCTTTAGCCCCCATTGCCACCGTGCCTTCATCCATTGAAGCGTTAGCCATAGACCAAAGTTCTTTCCACCAGTTCTTAGCTTCTTCCACCGGTTTCTTATACAATGCATTACCAAGTGGGTTAAACATACCAGCCAATTTATCAGCGTTAGGGCTGAATTTCTTAGCCAATGATCCCACTGGGTCTTTAACCACATCGCCGACAAATTCAATCATTTTCATAAATTTGTCAACACCGTTCTTCATAGTGTCCCAAACTGAGCCCGCAACGTTGGTAGCCGTATCCCAGATTTTAGACCAGAAACCAGTCCCCTTTGCAAAGGCTCCACGTTCAACACCCATGAGCATAGCCAATTCACTAGCATTGATGACTTCCGAACCGGCTGGCAAGAGGTATTCAACGTTTCGCCCTTGTGGCAAGAATGACTTACCATTAGGCAAGATTACCATTTCTTGGTTGTTCGTTTCTGGGCTATCGTAGCCGTCATTGAGGGTAGCTAGTGTAGGTTTGGTGATTGGGTTTCGGTATGAGCTAAACATACCGGTACCGCCGGCAAACTTAACTTTCGGAATTTTAGAGATAGCTTCTTTACTACCACCGAAATCAGAAATCAGTTTGTTAATACCGTCAATACCAGCGTTTGGCAAGGCAATGACAGCGTTGATACCATCACCAGCAAGTTTCTTCATGCCATCCCACATCTCGCCAAAGCCTTTTTTAACGTTATCCCACGTATCTTTGAAGAACTTAGCGATATTGGTCAATGCGTCGGTGATTAGCTTGGTAATGTTAACACCGAATTTTTCTTGCGTTAACGCTCCGATTTCATCCCATTTTTTAGACAGGAATTTTTTAGAGTTCTCCCAGCCGTCAAACCAATTCTTATTGATGCCTTTGTGGTGTTTGTCGATATCTTTACCAAGGGCAGTCATGGCTTCCGTAGCATTACCCTTGATGCCTTCCCACGTTTTCGATGCGAATTTCTTAACGTTGTCCCACTTTTCGCCCCAATCTTTCTTAAGGTTACTCATGTGTTTTGCAACGCCTTTAGCCATGTCCTTAACGTGGTCCACGGTGCTATCGACGAACTTCTTAAATGGCTTGTTATGCTTGTACATCAACTCAAACCCAGCAACTACCGGATTAGAGATTACAAGCAACTTCTTAGCGGTGTTAGTAAAGGCTTTGATACCTTTTTCCCCACCAGTGAAGTATGTTTTAGTCTTTTCAAAACCTTTCTTGGTGCTCTTGGTCATTGAGTCCATCGCACCCGTCCAGGTCTTCTTCATGCCATCCCATGTCTTACCGAGCCACTTACCAGCATTAGAAAAACCATCCTTGATGTTCTTAACGATACCATCAACGAATTTCTTGAATTTCTTATTGTGCTTGTAGATTAAAGCGAAAGCCCCAGCAATTGGATTAGCGATAAATAAAAGGACCTGTTTCCAGTCCTTTTTAAAGAAATCAATGATCTTACCAAAGATTTCTTTGGTAACTTTGAAGATTTTATCAAAGGCTTTTTTAGCAGCACTGAACATGCCATCAACAAAGGCTTTGAATTTTTTGTTGTGTTTGTAAAGCAATACCAAGGCAGTGATAGCCGTGGTTACTGCAACCACAATCAAACCGATAGGGTTGGAAGCCATAGCTAAGTTCATTGCCTTTTGTGCCGCAGTCATTCCGACTGTAGCTGTTCGCCATGCGTGAATGCCTTTAACGACTGCCGTTATTCCAAGAGCGACCTTAGAACCTACAAAATAAGCAGCGAACAGAGAACCGACTGTTTTAATAGCCGTCTTATGTTTTGCAATGCCACCCAATGCTTTGGATAGCGATGTTACCGGACCTTTGGCTTTTTTACCATTCCCAGTCATGAGATTGAAAGCACCAGCGACACCTTTAATCATGTCAACGGCAGTTTCCCAAACACCGCTAGCAAAGTCTTTACCAATGCTGAAAACTGCACCTAAACTGTCTTTGGTTTCTTTGAAGAAAGCTACAATTTTAGGGGCGTTGTTAGCAATACTCTTGCTAAGGTTATCGACAAACTTATTGAGACCGTCCATTAAGCCATTAAGTTTATCTGTACCATCTCCGAGATTGAACACCTTAGAGAATGCGTCCATGATAGTGCCTAGACCTTTGGAAACATGCTCCCCTAAGTCCTTGAATTTCGTTTCAGTGTTAGGATCAGCAACCCAATTCCCAATCTGTTGCAAGAATGGGTTTTTCATTTTATCGATTGGGTCACGAAAGGCAGCGACCACCGCTGGCATACGAGACTGGATAGTCCTTTCAAGACCACCGATAGTAGTCGAGAAGTTAGCTGTCGCATCCTTGTATTTGTCTTGCAACTCAAACAAGGCTTTCTGCGCCATTTCAGCAGTGATTTTGCCATCTTTCTGCAATTCGGCATATTTCTCTTGGGTCATGTCTGTAATGCCCAATTCTTGCGCAGCTACTTCTTTAAGTTGGTTTTTCATTTCCGGAAAAACATTGATGATTGACATCATGTCTTGTCCTTGGACCTTACCATTGGCAATCATTTGAGCCCACTGGGTAGCGAAATTCTCAACGGCTGCATCGGTCTGACCAAACGCATCTTGCAATGTCAAGATAGCTTGCGTTTGTTGCTTGGTCAACTCTGTATTGTGGGTAACGGCATAGAATTTTTGGTTCATGCCGTCAACCATTTCGGTTGAGTTAGCCGCTGCTTGTGCCATTTGGTTGGTCATATCGACCATTTTCTTACCTTCTTCAGCGTTACCGGTAAGTGTTAACCAAGTGGCGTTCATGGTTTGTTGATATTTAACGTATTCAGCGCTTGATTGGGCGATTTCGTCAAACTTACCCTTGATAGCTCCCAATGCGTTTTGGAAACCGTTACTAATCAAATTAGCGGCAAACGTAGCCCCGAAGATACCTTTCAAGCGTGAGGTTTTCGTTTCAGTCTCACTGACTTCACTTCCTAAACGTTTAAAACTATCCTTTAAGCGTCCAATGAACGTACTAGAGCGTTGACTTTGTTCGATTTCATCATTCAACTTATCAGCAGCGTTTCTAGTGTGTGCTAGGCTAGTAGCCGTTTCGTCCAAACGTTGCTTTTGCTTACGGTATTCATCGCTTGTTCTTCCGGACTGTTTAGCGACACGCTCAAGCATTTCTTTTTGGGTCTCGTACTGCTTGTTTAAGTTAGTAATAGAACCCTTGTATTGCTTAAGCTGCTCTTGTCTTGCTTCGTCCTCTTTACCTTCAGCTTTTAAACGCTTGACATAAGTTTCAGACGCTTCATTTTGTGCTTTGTATTCCTTTTGAAGCTCTGCTAAACCAGATTTTTGATAATCTAGGCTATTTTTAGCTTGCCGTTGTTGATTCTCCAACGATGCCAAGCGTGTAGTAGCTTGGTCAATCTGTTGTTGGTACTTAAGGTACTGTTCAGCGGTTTCAGCGGTGCTTCCTTTAAGTTGAGACTGTTCTTGTTTCAGTTTCTCAATCTTATGTTGTTGGTTTTGAATAGCATTACCCAAACCATCATATTTAGCTTGTGCTGCCCCTAAATAGTCACCAGCACTACGCATTTGGCTTTCTTGTGCCTTCCAAGCATTAGTAGAGCTATTGACCAACTGAGTTAATCGCTTAATAGAATTGGCAGCTTGTAGTGTGTCTAAGGCGATTTCCGTGGACATTGTAGCTTGTACTTTTGCCATGTATGTATTTTCCTCCTTTCCTTAAATATTTAGAGTAAAGATGTTGGGTCAACCATTCTATCTTCTTCCTCTTTGGCATTTAAGATTTTCATTAGCTCGTAATAGTCAGTGTCGTAATACTGATCTAGCGTCCACCCAAAACCTTGGATTGATTTTTTAGCAATGATTTTTAAATCTTCAATGCGATTTTCTAAATCAAAAATCTGTTCGCCTTTAGATTTTACTCTTTTGGGTCGGTTTCACCAGTGGCGTTTTCAAGTTGTTCGTCTGTCAATCCGTACATGTAGCCCACCATTTTTTCGGCAATCTCTTGTGTGCGGACATTATCCAAATCAAGCAATTTGTCGTAGGCTTCATCATCCAAATTGAGGACAGCACGGATAAAACCAAGCATTTCTTTAAGGATTGTGAAGCTCGCTTGTGCTTGCTCTTGCGTGTCGCCTTCTTCAACGGTGTCGCTGATTTTAAGCACGGCAAGTTGATATTCGTGCATACGCAAGACATTGCGGTTGCTTGTAGCCACCTTGAAGGCTTTCTTACTGATTTCCGGGATTTGAATAGTTCTGATTTCCATTTATCTTTACTCCTTTAACAAAAATAGAGGTCAGGCCATGAGCCCGACCTCTTGCGAATTATTTAGATTATCCACCGATTCCTGGTGTACCAGCGAGAACATATCCACCGAATACTTCTTTGAACATGTTAGCTTTATCGTAGTTAGATGCACCAGTATAGTATTTCTTGTAAGGCTCACCACCGAACGCATCCGCTGACAAGGCGTTAAATGTCATGTTGTCATCTTGACGAGTTTGAGCAGTATCAGTATCTGTAGCAACGTTTTGAGTTGATTCTTGCATGATCCCATTAGCAAAACCGAAGAACACTGAGTGTTTGCGGTCAAGTGTTTCAGATTCAATTAATACCGCTGTGTGTGGTTTTTCACCGTCCATAACGTAACCACCCTTGCCGTCTGGTTTGAAACCAAGCATTTTTTGTTTGATTTCAAAGTCAAGGTTATTGAAGTCGAACGCTACTGTTGGTGATCCAGGCGCAATCATTACGTCTTGCACTGAGTTGTTCCCTGGTACTTTAGTCGCTTGACCTTCCAAGTTGGAAATGTTAGCGGTACGAGTACCGAGCATCTTAGAATCAACTTCAATTACACCGTCTGTTGATAGGCCATCAGCGCCTTTAAGTAGTTTTTGGGTTTTAGGGTCAACCAAAGCGATGCGAACCATTTTCAAACCTACAATTGCCATATAGTTATTTCTCCTTTGTTAAATTAATTTATCGAGAGCAACAAAAAAGACCGCCGTAATCTGTACCGTATCGGGGTCTATGCTATGTTCTCTCATGTCTGTAATTGAGTAGTGTTCAGATTTTAGGAATTTCAGCAATTCCATTTCAAAGACTTCGATATCAAAATCAATATCAGCCTTGTAAAAAATCTGTACTTCTACTCTATCTGTTTTTCCGAAAAAGGTATTATTCCCACTTAAATCAAGGGATGGATTGCTTTCAGTGAGCAAAACGATTGTCTTATCGGTGTTCTCTTCGAGCTCTTTAGGCAAGTTGTTTGCGTATACTTCGCTTATTTCACCAAATTCTTTGCCGTCAATTAGCTCTTTTAGTTTTACGGTTGCTAACACTTAATCACTTTCCTCCTTTTCTTCGAATGAGTTTTTCATATTCCTCTTTTTCTGCTAATAGCACCTTTCTTTGAACGGCACTATCGTTTTGGACATTGGTAACGAAATGATCAGCACGATATTTCTTGGTGCCGTCATTTAATCGTCTGGCATTTTGAGCGTGGTAATTGTTTTTCCAGCCTACGGTTGCCACACCGTTTTTTCTGCCATCCGCATTCGTGGATTGGACAGATAAACCGTCAGCCATGTGCCCATACTTCAAATGTTTTTTATTTGAGTAGTGTTTCTCCTTAGTAACCTCTTCCAGTTCCTTTTGAAACACCTTTGCGCCAGCGGTAGTAATTTTAGCTTGTTCCGCTGGTGTTAAATCACCAATGCTAGCCACTGTTTCAAGCCAGCCCTCTAGTGCTTTGTCAAGCCCTACCATAAGCTATCACCCAACTTTCTTATGCTTTCTCAAGGTCAGAAAGTCGTAGCGATTAAGCCCAAAGTTTTCATTCGGACTGACACGCACAATATCATATTGAGTGCCATTTAAAACAGCGACTTGACCTTCTACCACTTTGGCATTGTGGCGAATAACGATAACTCTTGTATCACTTTCGCCATTCTGTTGGGCCAAATACTCTTGATTGAGCGTGCGAGTGTGGGGTTTATAGTGCAGCGTAAACTGTTTCACGAATTTTGGCACACTCACACCCGTAAATTTATTAGGTGTGCTTTGGTATGTACCAAAATCAGCCTTGAAACGAAAGTCTGAGGGTAAATATCTAACTTTAGGCATTAGTCACCTCTTTCTTCACTATACGTTGCGTATAAGCCCCTTAATTGCCCGATAATGCTATTTAAAGTTAGGTTAATCGGATAAGTCACCGTGTCAGTCAAAGCTACTCTATAAGTGAAATAAGAGCTTGTGAGGGCTATTACAGCCGTGTCAAATAGAGATTCTACACTGTCAAGGTCGTAGAATTTTGGGTCATTACCGACTGCATTGATAATGTACTGTTGAGCTGATTCAATGTAAGCTGGAATGAGTGCAGTATCGTCTGTCTCATCCAGATTGAGGGTCTGCATGATAGTTTCCTTAGATACACTCATTACTTACCTCCTAATTAAGCTCCAGCAGTAAGATTAGCTTTTTGGTCAGCAATCGCTTTAAATGACGCTGGCACAAACGCTTCTTCATCCGTTTTAACAACATCGAAGCGGTCAATAACACGTACTTTAGTAGTGTCAGTTTCAAAAGCACCGCCACCGATATTAGTAGAGAGCAATGACAAGCGTTGACGGTCAAACAATGTTACTGCTTGTTTCAAGTCACCAAAGTAAAGTGGCATAGCTCCACCAGTACCGTTAGCAAGCCAGCGGTCAGAAACTTCTTTAACTGCGAAACCATCGATTGAGTAGCCAGTAGGTGATTTAACGTCACGTTCCATCAAGTAATCACCCATTGCGTTCTTAACTTTCTTAAGAGCAGTGAAGCCTGAAGTGTTAGTCAAGAAGAATGAAGTTTGTTTGATCGCTGGGTCAACTTTAGCTTCAAGGTCGATGATGTCATCCCATTTAGCCAATGTTGGTTTAGTTGGGAGTGTTGCAATAACATCCAAGATAGCCTTGTTGCGAGTAACAACTACTTTCTTAGCAATCCAACCAGACAACCAAGCAAGGATGTTTTCGGCAGAATCAGCAAGCAAGCTGTTAGTTACTGTTGAGATACCAGCATAGCGTTTGATAGCGTAGCGGATAAGAGAAAGTTTAGGATCGTCATTAGCACCGATTTGACCAGCTTCATCATCAAGTTTAGAAAGGCCAGTAATTTCAGCCCATTTTTCGTAGACACGAGAACCAGTAAGAGTAGTTACGTTTTCAACGTTTACATACTCTTGCAATGAATCGTATTGACGAACCAATGTGTTGATAGCTGTGCGAATATCTTGTGGAATAGTCAATCCAGCATCGGCACCAGTTCCGTCTGTTTTAGAATCAAGCAAATTTTGGTAACGACCACGAACGAGGTTTTTGAAGTCTTTAACAAAATTAGCTTTAACTTCTTCTTCGTTTTCAGTCAATGGTTTCTTGTCTTCTTCAGTCATGTTAGCTACTTCGCTAGCACGAGCTTCAGTATATTGTTCTTTGAACATGTCACGTTTCATTTTCGCAGTGTCACGTTCGTTTTTGATAGCTTGCAATTCTTCAGCGGTAACTGAATCATCAAGCATAGCTACGTTAAGTTTTTCATTCAAGTTTTCGACCTTGTCGCCTTGTGCAACCCAAAGGTCATGCAATTCGTTTGATGTTTTCATCAATCATCTTCCTTTCATTTTTCAAGTAAAATAGCCAATTTCTGCTCACGCAAAGTATTGGTCTTAGGTGTCGCAATCATATTCTTAAATTTAGTGATCGCTGATTTGCTTGGTAGTTGATGTACGGCGTTAGTAACCATGACTTTTTCTTCATCTTCATTGAAAAACATGATTTCATCCGCAAAACCTTTATCAACGGCAGTTTTCGCATTAAGCCATGTCTCTTTAGCCATGAGATCTAGTAATTCTGGTTGTTTAAGACCTGTCTTCATTTCATAAGCCAAAGCAATAGATTCATCAATACTATTAAGCACCGCTGATTGATGCTCTAGGTCATCGCTATTACCGACGATGCCAGTGGATGCCTTGTGAATCATGATGTGTGCTGTTGGGCTGATACGCACGGTATCGCCTGCCATAGAAATGACACTCGCAGCACTAGCCGCAAGCCCTTGCACGTTAACCACAATACGCTTGCCGCTTGCCTTTAGCATTGTATAGATTTCGCTTGCTGCGAACACATCACCACCATTAGACGCTATGTTAAGCGTGATTTCTTCGTCTTCATCGTTTGCAATGGCATCTTGTACCAGTTTTGGATAGGTACTAGACATACCAAAGTATTCGTAGAAAGCACCAGCATCATCACTTACAATATCGCCTTTAATGTCAATTTTGCCCATTTGTCTCACCTCCTTTCAATATGGTTCGGTTAGGGTTCTCACCCTTCGGCAACTCTTTAGGTAGAATTTCAGCCTGTTGCAAAATATACAAGCCTTGATTTTGTGCGAGTGTGCCACTTTTAACCATGCTATTGATACGGCTGATATAGTTAGCACCAGTCGGGTCAACCGCTGGGAAAATATCCGCATCAACATCACACGAAAGTTTTTGAGACAGTTCACTAAGAAATGGTCTTAAATAGCGTGCGACTGCTTTAGAATACACGTTCGAACTCATTTCTAGTGAAGACTGTTGGTCGCCTTGTCCACCGACAACGTTTTCTGGGATACCGTAGACCTTTGCAAATTGTCCGGTCGTCCAGTCCGCTTGCTTAAGTAGTTGGGCCACGTTGGATTTAATTTCAAGAGGTGTGAAGTCCTCTAAATCGTCCAGTACCAACGGACCGCCTTGCATTTGCTTCATTGCTTGTCGTGAACGTGAGACCTTGGTTTTGAAATCGAGCAAACCACCGCCCTTAATCTTCAAAATACCATTGGCATTGAGGGCATTTTTAAGTGAATTAAGCGTTAGCTTATCACTAGCTTTTTGAATGTCTAGTTCTCTACCTAGAGCCATCAACGGACTAACGCTTGTCAAACCACCGTCTACAGAAAGCAATCTGAAGTGTAAGATGTCGCTTTGTGGAACGTGTTGTTTTGGTGGGATGCGTGGATCATCAAATGTGATGTTGTAATAAAGACCATTCTGGTTGTCCAATCGGTTGAAAGTGACTTGAGATGGTCTCAAATACTCCCACTTCATATCACGCCCGTTGTCATTACGCCATCGATATGCAAAGGCTTCACCGCCCAATAGCATTTGAGCAAAAATAGACTGGTAGAAGTTAAAGCGGTTAGCACTGTTTGACGGATTATCCACAATGCCTTGCATTTGTTTTCGGCTAGTCGTTAGTTTAGCAGTCGCAAGGTCGTTAGATAGCTGACTGATAATAGAGAATAGGTCCGAGTTTTTTAGAGCGGTCTCGGCTGATACCCACTCGCTACCATTCAAAGTAGCTAAAAACTCTGGATCAGTGATATCAAAAAAGCCCCCTTGATTGCTCGGTGGGCTTCCGGTTGATAAATTAAATATCGGCAATTATTATCACCTCCTTTCTAGCCTTTCTTGCTAGCTAGCTCACTAATTAAACCTGCTAGTACGAATGTAATGGTCATGCTAATACCAAACCACACGTAACCGAGGTTATAAGTCGTTAAATTAAGCGAAATTGCAGCTAAAATGAACATCAAAATGTCAAAAATAGCCCAAATCGCCTTAAAAAACTTCAAAATCATGTATTAATACTCCTCCAATAGCCCACTATCTGGGTTTTTTAGCCAATTTAAAACGGCTTCTTGACTCATGTGTTCGACCTTCCACGTTGGATTGTTGGTAATAGCGTAATCTTCAAACGCATACATGCCATCATAAAACGCATCGATAAGAGCATCCACAACGTCGATTTTATAGGTGGATTTCATTTTATCGACTTGAATACCGATGTTATCCTCTTTTATTACCGCATTTATCAAGGCCTTACGCATAATCTCATCATCAAGGCGAGTGATATTACCTTCAATAAATAGCGTTTGAAGGAATTTTGTTGGATCTTTTAGTTCACTTGTACGCTGCCTAATTGGCATGAGTGGAAAGCTAGTGTTAGATTCCAAGGCTTTGATAATTTTAGAAACCATCATGGCGTCATAGCCAAAAAAGACCACATCAAGCTGATTATCCTCTACATACTCACAAAACCAACGGTACACTTCCTCTGGATTGATAAGCCCTTGTGGGTGACTTGTAATCGTGCAAAAACCCTTGGTTTCCAAGTCTCGATAGTTGACCCCGTCTTGCTCCATCTTAGCTTCTAGCGAGCCCGCTTGTTGCCAAGGAATGAAACTGTGTTGTTCAACATGCCATTTCTGACTACCTTCTTCAGTAACATAGGGATAGACGAAACCGATGGCTGTGTTATCGCTGAACATTGAAGCGTCAAGCCCAACATAAACACGCTTACCCTTGATATCAAATTCATCAACGACTGCATTTTCAATATCTGTTAGATCAAGAAAGCTATTGCTATCAGCAAGTAACCAACAATTCATGTTTTTGACTTGGAAATCAGCTAGTTTTCCCATGAGTAGCTTCTTATCACGTTCAGAAAGTAGCCCTTTCATCAGTCCATCCTTTAGTTTAGGGTGGTTAAGTAGTGGGTTACTTTTTGACCATGTTTCCGGTTTAAAAACTTCTTCCAAGTTATCTTGAGACCAGATTAGACATAACTGATCATCACCAGAACGGTCAAAATCACGTTCCATAATCTCAATCAGTTTTTTCTGCTCTTGATGGAATGGAACATCGGGTGTTTGGTAAGAGGTCGAAATCTCAATAAAACGTGAACCCTCGGTATTAACTTGTCCGGATGTAATTTTAGAGATACCTTCATCCGTTCTAAGCTCACCAACCTCATCGGCTACGGCTAACTTAAAGTGCTTACCATCAAACTTACCGGATTCAAAAGAAATAGTATGGATAGTATTAGCGTCTACGAGCGACTTAATTTCTCGTGAATACAATTGAAGTTGCGTTTCGTCTGCTAGCGACTTAAACGGCTCGTTTTCAATGATTCTCGCCATCATAGATTTAACATAAGTGAACAGCTTCATTGTTTGGTCGAAGTTTAGCGAGCTAACAAGGAAGTCTTGGTTGCTTTGCCCGATAATTTCAATCAGATAAGAGAAATTAAGGCAAATCCCAGCTATCATCGTTTTCCCTTGCGAACGGGCAATCGAGATAATGATATTCGAAAACCTTGGTACATCGTCTAAATCGAACCATGCGAATAGTTGGGCAAATATGAAATATTGCCAATCCATAGGCTCTAGCTTTTGGCTAAGATCATCAACGTTTGGCACTAATGATAGGAATTTCAAGAAACGGTTAAATGCTTCAATCGAGTAGACATAAGGAAAATCGCTATCTCCTTGTCGTTGCAAGTCTCGGAGGTGTCGGAAACATGCTAATTGGATATTGTAACCAGCGACAATCTTGCCATCTAGCACGTTAAAACAGTATTGCGTGCCATAGTCGGTATATGTTTTTTGCTCGTAAGAAAAATCGATGCTATTATAAGCACCGATTACATCTTTCGTTTTAGTTAAATCAATCTCTTGCATGTTTCACCTCCTTTATTTGAAGAATGCTGCCATTTTATCTTTCATAGATGTATTATCCGCTTGGCTTCCGGCTATTTCAGCCAATTCTGCCCGTCCTTTAGGGGTCAAGCCTAGCTGAATGCCTATTTTATTAAGGGTTTCGGCAGCGTCTTTCATCGTAGCAACGGCTGGGTTCTTTTTGAATCCCATTGATTGTTCACCTAAAATTTCACCACTTCCGGGAGACTGGATATATTTAATAATCTCGGTTTGGATACCGTTTTCTTTCACGTCCTCGTAGGCTTTCTTGTAAATCTCGTATGTCGTGCAGTAGGTTTCTACCAGAAAGGTGTCAATGCGTTCGACCTTTTCTGTTGCTTTTAAAAATGGAATGATTTTAGTCCAAACCGTCCTCGCTACTGTTCCTAAGTAGTTCGGTGGGTCAAGCGGTAGAAAACGGTCATTTTGTTTGTAAAACGGCTCACGCCTTGCCGGTGACTTATTTGCCACGCTCTCACCTCCTAAATTAAAAATAGACCCTTGTTAAAACCCTCAAAATTGGCGTGCGGTGTAAGAAAACACCTTGTGGCGGCTCTCCTTGGCACGAGAAAGGGGCGGGGGGCAATTTTAAATCGTCTCGAGGGTTATTATACCACCCTTATTCTAAAATCGTGCTATGGGCTTATTAGAGGGGTTTAACGACGTCCTCTTTTTTGCGGGCTATTAAATCTGCCCACGTTGCCACGGAAAGTCGTAGCTCGGTGTTCTGTTTTGTTCTATTTTGACCAGTACCATAGATTTCTTGTTCTAAAGTCCTCTTGGTGTTATCGCAGCTTCTGCATGTAGCTACCACGTTTGAAATTTCAGTCCTAAGTTCTGGCGCAATTTCAACGGGTGTTACGTGGTCGCCTATACGTGCGTCTGGTGTGGTCACACCCAACGCTAGACAGTACTGACACAGATAGTTGTCACGTTCTAAAGCTATCTTACGAATAGAAGACCAAATCTTTGACCGATAGAACGCATACCGCTCCTTGCTCCCATCGTCTCGGTTCCTTACTCGTGTGTTGTATCTAGTACGTGAGTATCTCTGCCTTTCTTGCGTGTATGCTGCTTCCATGTCCTTGTGTGCAGGACAGTAGTGTGCTGGTCTCTCTGTTAAGGCACGGCACCCCTCTGCCTTACATCGTCTGACCATTGGCATTGGCATACCTCCTTCCAGATAAAGTAAAAGAAGAACACTACTGTGTCCTTCTGATTCGATAATACTATATTACCACGTTGGTAGTATGATGCCGTATGAATTGGTATATACCAATGTAGATTAATCCAAATACTTCTCAGCTTGTCTTAACTTAACGTAGTATGTAGCTTTACTAAAGCCCATGCGGTCACATATCTGCCAGATATCCAGCTGGTCTATATAAACCATTTGTAGCAGGGACCTAGCGTCTATATCCCCCACGTTCGCTATCTGCCGGCGAAACTCTAGTTTCTGTTTGATAGCCTCAGCAGTAAAGCGTTCTACTTCTTCACGGGCTGTCATAAGCTCCACATAGATATCATCCTTGCCCTTACGTTTGCCCCCTTGGACCATGTCTGTTTGCATTGCACCAGCCGTTACTTTTAGTGCTTGCGATTCCAGTCGTTTGATCTGTTCTATCTGACTGTCAATGTATCTATCAAGCGCCTTGATTTGTTGCAGCCGTTCCACTGTTCTCATAAATTACATTCCTTTATGGTATAATATTATTATTAGCGTTTGAATGGTCCTAGGCATTAGTCTGGGTCTTTTTTTATTTTCTTCGGCTCAGTATTAAGAGATATGAAAAGATTGAGTTTGTGAGCCTTGTTGTCACCTCCTTTCTAGCCATCGACACCAGCAAGGTCTTTGGCTTTTTAGTAATGCAATGATATCAATAAGAAAGAGGGTTTTCACATCCTTTTTTCTTAAATTTGCTGGGTTTGTTTGGACAAGGTCTGTCAGCTTGTCCAGTGTTGAAAAAGTGTTCAAGCCACTAAAGTTAGTGTATTTTTGACAGACAATGACTGGCAAAGGAGTCGAACCCTTGACAGCCTGCGATAGATAAAATCGTTATCGGAGATATTTCTCCTTTTCAAGAATAAAGTAGTAGAATTATGGAAATTTTATCCAGTTTCCGCATTGCAGGCATAAGCCTTGAAGAATCACGCCACCAGTAATGCGTTTTAGATTTTGTGAATAATAAATAAAGGAATACCTACTTTCTATGTTTTAGATTTACTGGATTTTGGTAGCATCCACGACCAGTCACGTTTCTGCTTGATTTGAATGAAAAAAATAAAGGATTCCTCGATTCTATATTTAGATTAACTGGTAATAGCTAGCAAGGGAGTCGAACCCTCGTAAACCGTTCTAGCTACACGCCTAAGGCGTAGGCTGTATAAAGAGCTTTTCTGACCGTTGCTTTATTGCGTCCTACCTTGCCTTTAGTGCGATATTTAAGAATAATGCGATCAACCTCATTGTCCAATCTCTCGCTCCATTCATAGTTATTGAAGACATAATCAATAATCTCGCTGAATAACTCTTTCGAAAGTAGCCCTTCCATTTGGATTGCTTTCAAAGGGGTTAGGGCTGCTTTTTCCGCATAGCACACATTAAGGGCGTTTTGGGTTCTGTTAGCATTTTTCTGGTCGCACCCTTTAACCTCTCTAATATAGTTATTTAGGTTGTTAGGGTGTTCCTTGCGTAGTTCTTCCACTTCTTCTCGGAACCGCTTGAAAAGGTGTTCTGGCAGTCCTGCATTGGTTTTATCCAAGAATTGGCGCGTGGCTTTACCCCTCTTATAGTGTTTTGACAGATAACTTTTAAGGTCGTTGAAAAGCTCGTCTGAAATGATGCCTTCTAGCCTATCAACTGTTCGAGGTGAGATTCTCTGACGTTCCACGACTGCACTGTTAAACGCTTGATATATGATGCGAGCTTGTACTTCACTGCACTGCTTGACCTCTTGGAAAAACTGCTTATAGGTGCCTTTTTTGTGTGTTTTTCTTAGCGCTGCATGTTCATCGACCAACCGTTGATATAACTCAGGTGTCAGTCCGGAATATTTGTATCTCACACTCATGAGCTTACCTATCCTAAGCCTCGACGACTGGGAAATGAATTCTTCCAACTACTAACGAGCCTACACTATAGTAATATCCACCATTACCATCATTTGCCTCACACTCTGCCAATGCTATAGGATTTTGATTATGATAAATAGTGACTGTGTTCTTACTTTCTGATTCTCCCGAATCGATTTCCTCTGTTGTTACTTGTTCACCAATTTTAATATCGGTGATAATAGCGTCTAGCTTGACATCTTTGAACTCTCCGCCCGCATAGGCACAACAATCGCTTTCTGACATTTCAATAGTGACCCTTGTGCCATCTTCAAGTAACAGAAAGTTTTTATCCCATTTCACGATACGCTTGTAGAGTAACAACTCTTTAAGTTCTTCCAATGAGCCATATCTTACATTCTCCCAATCGGGCTTGTAGCCGTTTAATAGTTTGATAGTTTCTGTCATCTTAATTACCCTCTCCCTTTCAAATAGTTGGGGATATCATCCCCAACCTGCACGCTGTCGTACTGCCCCTTACTTACCAAAAACTTTCCATACGCCCCACAATCAAGCGTGTAGAGTTTCCCAACCATAGATTTTCCAGTAACCTTGCCATGTAATTCCACGGCATTATCAGCTTTATGGATAACTACTGTCTCGATAGGTCTATTAACCACTCGCAGAACAGTAGTCACGTTAATGGCTAGTGAGACTAGTAGCAGAATCGTCGCTATCGTTAGATCTTTATGTTTCATAAATACCTCGCTATTTCTTTGATGACATTCACAGTTACGCTATTCCCAGCTTGCTTGTATAGCTGGCTGTTACTATTCACCTCTTGAGCTTTGTCAAACGCCCAATCTGGGAAACCTTGTAACCTCCAGCACTCACGAGGTGTTAGCTTGCGAATGCGAAAGTCAGGAGTTACCACACCTTGACTATCACCAGTAACTAATGTGTTAGCGATGTCCTCACCAACTCGCCCTCTACGTGTTTTGGAGTTTGGATGTGCTAGGTTGACGCTATCGCCCACGGTTGCTTCAGCATATCCTTGTTTAGTTGCTTCACGGACACGGATTTTGGGTTCTAATCCGC
>NZ_KV809627.1:1895-8528 GCF_001812625.1 Streptococcus sp. HMSC064H09 | reverse complement strand
AGTTGGGCTGTAATACTCCATATTTTTTAATTTCGTTCGGTATAGCAACTTGTTTAGGTCCTTTGTAGTCTGTTGCTGTCAACGTTCCCACAATTCCTTTAGAATCATGCACTATGTCTCTAGTTCCTTTAGCTGTTCCGTTAGGGTTTTTAGTGTTCCCTAAAATATTGCTTCCTAACCGTTTAGCACTAGATTTTTCGTCTTCTCCTCTGAGAGGAAAAACTTTTCGTCCACGTTCTCCTCTAAGATGTCCGATAATGAACACACGTTCCCTGTTTTGTGGTACTCCGAAATCTTTGCTGTTAAGCACTTGCCATTCCACATCATACCCGAGTTCATCCAACGCTGAGAGGATTGTCTCGAAGGTATTTCCTTTGTCGTGGTTAAGGAGTCCTTTGACGTTTTCAAGGAATAGATACTTAGGTTTGAGAATAGCGGCGAATCTTGCGATTTCAAAGAAGAGAGTTCCTCGAGTATCTTCGAATCCTCTTCGATGTCCTGCAATGCTGAAAGCTTGGCACGGAAAACCTCCGCAAATTGCGTCAACGTGTCCGATGTTTCTGATTTCGTCATCTGTGACTGTGGTAATGTCATGTAATTCTATTTCTCCTTCAGTATTATGAATTGCCTTGTAACTTGCTCTAGCAAATTTGTCGATTTCACAGAATGCTACACATTCATGACCGGCGCTCTCCATTCCAAAACGAAAACCACCGATACCTGCGAATAAGTCAATGAATTTCAAAGATCTTCCTCCTTGACGAATGTTCCATTTACCATTTTTCCTTTCCTATTCTTGATTTCCTCGTATGCAATACCAAGGCATTCAGTAACATCGAGGTCTAATTGATGTGCTAGCACGATAATTGTTACCAATGTGTCACCGATTGCGTCCTTGAGTGCTGCTTGCGGTTCCGTGAATTTAGTCGGTTTCAAGAGTACATCTCGAATTTCTCCGACTTCTTCAGTGATGCGCATCCACTGAATCTTAGGGTCTGCTTGCTTTAAGTTGCGTTCATCAGCCCAATGATTGATTTTAGTAATTAAATCTGAGAATGTGTTATCAGTGTCGTAACCAAGCAGATATGGGATGGATACATTGAAATGGTCGGCTAACTGTCCGAGTTTATCCGATTTGATTTCACGTTCTCCTTTCTCCCAGTGGGAGATGGTTCTACTTGCCACACCAATAAAGTCAGCTAATTCCGTTTGTTTCATTTTCCTTGATTTTCTTAGCTGTTTAAGTCTGTTCATTTTTAATTGCTTCTTTCATTATGTCGTCCCATACAATTTCATACGGCGTTGCTACATGCATAGATTTGGGGAATAAATCCTTCTCGCCAAAATAGTCTAGAGGTACATCCGATAGATGTATCGATGTCACGCCTCCTTCTTGTTCTTGAACGTAGTCGATTTTTTCAACGTTAATCAAAATTCTATGTTTCTCGCTACCGAAATTAAAAGGTTTCACTTCGATAAATTTAGCCATCTACCCCACCTCCTCGATTTCAATGCCCTCGCAGTCGAACATCCAGCCAAAATCAGCATCTTCTAGCTCTTTGCGGGTGTGTTCAAGAACGACATAGGAAGAGTTTTCCTTGCCCCCAAAATACCAACACTCCGTCAGTTTGCCGAAAGCCAACCACTGATGAGCCCTGTTTATTCCTTTCACTCTAACCGTATATCTAGGCTCTTTCTCGACCTCGTAGCCATCAACCCAAGCACGAGCAAAGATATCTTGGTTTCTTGCCTTTTTAATCCAGCAAATAAGTTCATCACTTTTATTCCACTGTTTCAAAAAATCTGGATTCATAGCAGTATATAATCCTATTGCCAAATTTTCTTTACACACATCAATCCAATCCGCCACACATTGCGGAACGATTGGTTTAGGGAAGAATGAATCGTATAGGTCTTCTGCGTACGATACAGAGATATGCCCGATTGTCGATAATTTTTCTATTGCTTCTTGTCTAGTCATTTCGTACTCTCCTTGTAAATAATCAGTGCTGATGTATCATACGTTCTGCGAAGGTCATACTCATAGATTGCTAACGCCACATTAGATTGATATTTAATATCAATAATTTCTATATTTGGGTTTTCTGCAAGAAAATTATTGATTAATTCATCAATTTCTAGGTGGTTAAAAGTGCTAGTATTCTCACGTAAATACTTCGTTCTAATCATCGATTTCCTCCATCCAGACAGTAGCATCTACTGCCATGCTTAACTTCTTCAACACTTCAATGTGTTTTAGTGCCTTCGTTTTATCCGTGAAATGGCACTCCTTAACATCATCCATTGTGCGTGCTACTCGTACTATCCACCGCATTCGACTAACTCCCTTAATCAACATTTTTAAGTTTTGCAGGCACCCACATTTTAGGGTTGTAATTGATCTCATATTTGTATTTTGAAACATTCGGTACTTCAACATCTTCTACTACATAAGAGACATTATCTGACAAACCGATAATTTGCTATTCATTCCAACTCCTTAATTTCAAATTCAATGCGTGGATTAGGACTGTACTTCTTGCGAGCTCTCAACTCGCACACAATACTGTCATCCGTCCAAACAATCCCTTTCTTATCGGCCTTGTTATAACCAGCTTTTGAGATACTATCAAAGAGCGATTTGACAAGATTATCAACGTCTGGAGTTTTCGCATGCCAAAGCATTTCAGCCATGAATTTCTTGAATATATCCCACGTTTTGGCTCTAGCTTTTGGCGTGGGCATTTTTGATACGCTCAAAGGTGCTTTCATGTAAAATACGACATCGACTGAAATAGGACCGTCGTAGAATTGTCCGTCATATTCTTGCTCGATAAGTTGCGAACATTGACGACGCCATGCCTTCATTTTAGGGTCTTCGTAAGTTCCGAATTTGCTGAATCGTGGCCTTGTTTGAGGTTTAGGCTCAATGTTTAAAATCATTTTCATGTTTTCACCAAATCAGAAGGGTAGATCTGAATCTTGGATATCCATAGGGTTTGAATTACCAAACGGATTGCCGTTATTTTTTGAATAACTTGGCGCTTGCTGTTGAGATTGATTATAACCACCGTTAGCATTGCTACCTTCACGCGCTGCACGGCTTTCTAACATTTGAAAGTTCTCAGCAACCACCTCAGTCACATAGACTCTTTGACCTTGCTGATTCTCATAACTACGGGTCTGAATGCGTCCAGTAATTCCAATCAATGCGCCTTTTTTAGCCCAGTTAGCCAAATTCTCAGCTTGCTGACGCCAGATAACGCAGTTGATAAAGTCTGTTTCACGCTCGCCGTTAGCGTCCTTGAAGTTACGGTTAACAGCTAGGCTGAAAGACGCTACTGCGACATTGTTACCTGTATATTTAAGTTCGGGGTCACGGGTTAGGCGACCAACAAGACAGACTGAATTCATCATGTTTTTAGTTCTCCTTTCAAGTGTTTAAAAAGTCATCCAGTGTTAAAACCTCATGTAGTTTCTTTTTGGATTTGCAATAATCACAATGTCCGCACGCTTTAGGTTCTTCGTTCCCAAGCGCCACTTGATACACTCTAGGGGCGTGCTTAGTGATGTAGTTAAGCCCATCTTCTAGCCATTCTTCCGTCAGTTCGATAATCTCTTTGTCTGGCTGTTTCTCCTTCGATACTGCGACAATGAAAGGTTTAAACGTTGGAAAATCCATTTGACGTAACAACTCTAAATATGTTCCTAGTTGGACATGATACTGAAATCCTAGAATGTTATTTACTGCTGTTGGTACTTTGGCACGCAATTCCTCAGACCATTCTAGAGCCCAGATGGATTTCATGGTTTTTAAATCGACTACGTAGCCTTTTGAAAAATTGATGCTATCTAGTTTGCCTTTGAATGGCACTCCACCGATAAAACCAGTCACGATCTTTTCTTTTTCGACTTTATCGTCTTTTTTACCGTGATACAGATTATTGAAAAGCGTGTCATTTTTAAGTGTTTCGATGACTTTTTTAGCTAGTTTGAAATCTGTTAACAAGCCATAAGGCTTACGACTAGAAAATAGAGCTTTTTTATTTTCGGTCTTGAATTTCTCGTGAGCTTCTTCACTCTCGAAGTAGCTATGGACATAATTTCCGAAAAGTAGTGGTTTTTGGTCTCGTTCATCGTCCCATGTCCCGTCATCAATGGCTTTAGCTCTAGCCTCGCATTTCATATATTCCTTGAAACGACTTACAGACATATAGGTTTTGTCAGAATAATAATTATCATCCGTCAAGATTGTTAGTTCAGTCATTTTCTACCTCTTTGATTTTTGTTGAATCACCTTCGAACAAGCTGACTTCTTCGATGATTTCACCAGTTTCAGAATCTACGTTTTTATCCGTTTCTGGTTCAGCTTCATCGCTCATAAGGTCGCCTAAAAGCGTTTGGGTATCCTCGTTTTTTGGTGTAACATCAATAGGATCAGATTTAACTTCCTCAGTTTGATTGTCCGAAATAAGTCCTTCTTGCATTTCGGTTGAGAGTGGGGCATACTTGCTCAAAATGCTCTTGAGTACGGTTTTTTGAGCCATAGCGTCAAAGTCTGTTGACCAAGGCCCTCTTGCATAGGTCTTCGAAAATCGTTTCCCGTGTGATTCTGCTTGTTCTTTCGTCCAGAATGTCAGCTTTTTAAAGCCGTTTACAAGCTCGAAGGTTGCAAAATAGCCATACACTTCGTCTTCTGGTTGTGTGAAATCAATATCCAATGTTTCAAATAGCGGATCATAAGATTTAAATTGCGCTTTGTAGACCTTGCCGGAATTAATGGCCTTAAACTGACCGGAGCGGATAGCTAGCTGGATAAGTCCTTTATACCCCAATTGAAATTGTGCATCTTGCTTGTATGGCACGATGTAAGCAAAACCCAAACTTGGCTCGATAGGTAGATTTAATACCGCTGCTTTCATTGCCGCCGTCATGATTGAAGCATTGCTAGCTCTTGCTAGTAGGTTGTTATTGTTTACGATTGACAATAGACTTGCCGTAAATTGTCGTTCATTGCCATTCAACACCTCTTGAAATTTCTGTTTTACTGCTGGTGTGTTGAAAAAATCTTTGTGTGCTAGTTGATTTGTCATGTTGTTCTCCTATTTTTGATTTGTTGTTATTACCCTCTAATTTCGCTCCTAATCAATCCTATTGTGTGGGTAGCATAATTACACTAGATACACTTTAAAATTGATTACAGACGATTTTAGACGTGTTCTCGTGCGTGTTGTTTGAATACTATCTTTGAACAGTAACCAAACGCCATATATTCGTTGATTTTTTCGATGAATGAGAATAAATCTAGCTCGTTCATCATTTTTTGTTTATGGCTCTCTGAAAACACAAGCCCATGAATACGCTCATAATCTTCAAACAGCTTTAGTTTTACTTCTTCTTCCGTCATGATTTCTTATCTTTCTTGTTTTAGTTGATTAAGCGTGTATCGTTTATCTTCGATGTCTACTACCCTGAAAACATTTCCTTCTAGTCCAGTACGTATACGACTTGCGACCCGTTCGCTGTAAAGGTTTGCTATTTCATTATTGCTTAGGTTGGTTGTGATAACAGTGTTCTTCCGATGGCTTAACACATCAAAGATAAATTCTTCTTCCCATGCTGATTTGGATTGCCCTGAGTTTCCAAGCTTAACGCCTAAATCATCAAGAAATAAGTAGTCAGCTTCCATAAGCATCCTTGAATAATAACTTTCTTTGCTTTCAAACTTAAAGCTTTCTCGGACTTTTCTTAGAATTTCTGTGAGATTGACAAATAGCACGCTTTTGGGGTTGCCTTTATCCTTGTAGGTTTCATTCAGTGTTTTAGCCATAGCGACAGTTAAATGAGTCTTACCAACTCCAGTAGTACCAGTTAGCAACGTGTTTCCTTCGAAGCCATTAAGATATTTCTGTGTTTGCGCTTTGGCAAAATCAAGCATCTGTTTTTCTTGGATTGTCTTAACAACAAAATTATCAAAGGATGCCGACTTTAACTCTTCAGGAATTGTACTGTCTCTCATGAGTACATCATAAGTTCTTAAGTAGAGGTTGTTTTTCAAACTCTCTTTTACCAGTTCTTCTTCTTTTTTGTCTCTTTGTTCTTTGGCGCATTTTGGGCACACTGGAGAGGGTTTGCGTGGTTCGTCTTCTCCTGCAATTTTAACGGGAATATTGAGTTGCATCATAGGTAGCCCATGAATTGGACACCTCCCGTCTAGCCTTTTCGTGTTTGCGATAATTTCAGCTTGTGTTAGCATGTATTACCTCTTTTCTAAAATGGGTTTTCGTCTGCCCTAGAAGCCCCATTCTTCATTGATTTCTGACTCTGTGTTAGTGTTGGTCTTTTGTTTTTTAGCTTCACGGATCGCTTTGCTGTTTCTGACAAGTTCAACCGTCATTAGATTGTCTTGTTTCCAACGGTTAAGGATGGCTTTAATATAGGCAAAATTGGCTTTGCCTTGATTAACCGCTTCTTTTAGAGCTTCAAGGATAACGTCAGCGTTAAAGTCTTCTAGCATGTACTGCAAATCTTCCATTTGTAATGGTGATAGAGCTTTTCCTGTTTCTTGCTCAAAAGATTTGTAGAGATTTGCAAAATCTTGATTGAAAGGAGTGGCGGGGGTTGGTTGTTTTT
>NZ_KV809627.1:0-1795 GCF_001812625.1 Streptococcus sp. HMSC064H09 | reverse complement strand
CTATCCTATCCTCTCCTATCCTATCCTCTCCTATGCAACCATTTGTCTGACATTTGGTTGTCAGTTGGTTGTCAGTTGGTTGCACATCTGACAACCACTGATATTTATTGCCTTCTACCAGTGCTATTTGTTGCATTTCCTCTGTGAATCTAGTGGGTTTCTTTCTATCCTTCCTAATAGAATTGTGTTCTGTCCAATCTGTTATAACTACCACTCCACTGTTAAACAACAGTACATAGTTGCCCTCGATTAGAAGTTTCATGTCTTCTTTCGTTGCGCCAACCAATCGCATGATAGTTTTAGGGTTTCCGACAAAACCATCATCGTCAGCCTCTAGGTTTAAGAAGAAGTATAAAGCCTTTGTTGTAGGAGGTAAGTCAAGAAAATCATCAGTCATTACGACATCTCTACTGAACATCCTTCTATTTGCCACTTGTTCCTCCTTTTCTTTTGTGTTATAATCAAGTAAATCGTTTTGATGAACGTTGCACCTTTTGGAGTTTTCCAAGGGTGCTTTTTTTAATGCCTACCCTCCCACCACTTCAATTATTTAATTACTCGTCTTCTTTACCGTTGTACTTCTTGAAGCTCAATCCCAAAGTTGTGATACCAGCAGCAATTACTACCAATTCCAAAGTGCTAGCGATACCTTCTTTTTCGCCAGTGTTTGGAAGAGTGCCACCGTAAACGGTTGTATTTGCCACCTCTTTTGGCTCAGAATCGAGCTTATAAGATACTGCGGTAGATTGTGCCACTTTTTCTTTTGGCGCATCATAAGGCTTGTCAGGGGTGTTTGGTGTTTTAGGTTTAACTGGCTCGCTTGGAATTTCGATGATCAACTCAGGTTTTTCCAAAATTGGTGCTGGTGGCATCATTGGAATATCTTCGATATTGATTTCTGGTTTATCGTAGATAGGTGCATCATTTGGCACCACTCCACCATTCCATTCAGGCTTATCATATTGTGGGGCGTCAAACGGTACTGTTCCACCGTTCCATTCTGGTTTGTCTAGCACTGGTGCATCATTCGGAACAGTTCCGATTGGCTCAGTATATTCTGGTTTCACACGTTCTTCAGGAATACCGGGGATGCCACCTTGAAACTCTGGAATTTCCACCTTTGGAGCTTCACGAGGAATCTCAAATGTAGGTTCTGGTTTGTTCTCACCGCTAGCGTCACCCTTCCCTCCTACGAGTTGCACATAGCTATACGAAGTAGCTCCATCTGTTTCTGCTTTCAACTCAATTTTGTTCGTTGGGTTAACTGAGTCCTTGACAGCGTTAACAAGCTTAGTCTTATAGTTGATGTAGATCATGTGATCCAAGCGATCCATCTTGATAGTAAAGCCACGATCTGACTTACTGATAGACTTAACTAAGTCCATAGCTGAGCCTTTGTCAATCCACGGATCAACACTTTCAATGTTTTTAATTTCAAAGTAGTTATCAACTAACTTTTGATTCTCTGACATTTCATCAATGATAGTCACATAGTTGAGCACTCTCTTAGCGTAATTAACACGAGCAGTCCAGTTAATCACTGTTGGATCATCTTTATCTTGTGATCCCCATTTTGCAAGCAACTCATCTTTACCGATGACTTGTTCTTTGCCGATAGTTGCAGATACGACTGTACCGTTAAAATTAACATTTACTGGTTTACCGCTTTCAACTTTGTCCGTCCAGCTTGCATCTAGTTTTAGACTCATGATTTTGTTGAGAGGGTGTGTCTTAAAATAGTCATTGAATACAGTTGTCACTTTGTTAGTGGTAGCATCCGCTGTAGCTTTCCCAA
>NZ_KV809626.1:0-251 GCF_001812625.1 Streptococcus sp. HMSC064H09 | reverse complement strand
GGGTCGCAGGTTCGAATCCTGTCTTCCCGATTTATGGCGGTGTAGCTCAGCTGGCTAGAGCGTCCGGTTCATACCCGGGAGGTCGGGGGTTCGATCCCCTTCGCCGCTATATATATGGATTTCTTGGACCTTTAGCTCAACTGGTTAGAGCACTCGGCTCATAACCGAGCGGTCGTAGGTTCGAGTCCTACAAGGTCCATATATTAATTATAATATTTGGAGGATTACCCAAGTCCGGCTGAAGGGAACGG
>NZ_KV809625.1:32778-74021 GCF_001812625.1 Streptococcus sp. HMSC064H09 | reverse complement strand
AAATGGCTTACTAAGAGAATATTTCCCAAAGAAAACAGATTTAGCCACCATCTCTGAGGAGGCTTTGAACAAAGCCTTATATGATATCAATCACAGACCGCGAAAATGTTTAGCTTACAGAACTGCTTGTGAAGCTCTAGAGGATGAGTTTGACTAAATGTTGCACTTATTCTTGCAATTTATCTTATTAATAATCTTTAAGGGCAGATTCAACGGCTGCTTTTTCTTTTTCAATCAAGTTTACTCGTGCGGCAATTGTCTTAATTCCCATCAAGATATTACGTTCTAAGGCTTTATCACTTGTTTGTGGCTCGAAGAAAGCAATATATTGATCAAGACGTTCTTGCGTTTTAAAGATTCCAGCTGGGATATTAACAAAGCTATCAAAGCTCATATCGCCACCTAGGGCTGCCTTAATCCAATCCCAGTTATCTTTCGCCCAGTTCCAAACGGTCTCTTGTGCAAATGATTTGTTGAGGAAATTCATATACCATAGGTACAAGTCTTGAGGTTTAACGACATGTTTGTCTTTAAGCTGACCTAGCACGTAGTCGAGACCTTCTTGGTTTTTAAGGTATGAAACTGCTTGAGTCAATTGACGACGGAAATTACTATCATTTGTTGTTACATATGCATTGACATAGTCTTCAACAAGAGTTAGACTGTTTTCTTGTTTCATTTGGTTAATGAGAACGAGACCACGGACACTTGCAGGGATGCTTTCAATGTTCTCTTTATGAGCTTGGAAAACACTTGCGGCCGCAAGGACTGCTGGTTGATAGACTGCTTGAATCAAGTAGCTAAGAGCTGTTTGACGAACCATTTCATCTTCATCTGATTCTCCATCTTTGGCATCAAAACCAAGACGCTCAAAGTCGTTTTGAAATTGACGACGTACTAAAGCCTTGTAATGCACTTCTGCTTCTGTATCCTCATCGATAAAGCGTTTCAAACCAGCGAGGATTTGAGACTTAGCTTGAGCAATCAAGAAGCTTTCTTCTTTTTCGACAAGATCAAGAAGAGCGACTAGGCTTGCATATGAGATACGGCCACTTTCAGCAAGAAGACGGCGTTCTTGCAAAATCTGAAGTTTACTTACAGTATCAAGGTTAGCAAATTCCTCTAAGAGTTGGTCCAAGAGTTCACCTTGATAATCTGTGATGTAATGTGCTGTATTTGCTGTATTAAGGCGAAGAGCTCCTTTATTTTCAGCAGCAAGCTGGTTATAATTTGGAATCTCAATACGCTCTTCTGAGAGTGTGTCTGGGAGCCCCTTCCAGTTTGTGTTCAATGGAATCTCCCAAAGACGACCTTTATCTTCATGTTCACCAATGAAGAATTGTTTTTGACTAAGAATGAGAGTGTCGTCAACTACTTCTGCACTAACAACAGGGTAACCTGGTTGCTCCAACCAAGTATCCATGAAACTAGAGACATCTTTACCAGAAGCATCAGAAAGGGCATTCCAGAGATCTCGTCCAATAGTGTTGTTGTACTGATGTTTTTCGAAGTAAGCTTTAAGTCCTTTAGCAAAGGCTTCGTCACCTAACCAACGGCGAAGCATATGCATGAGACGGCTACCTTTAGCATAAACGATAGCACTATCAAAGAGGGTATTAATCTCATCTGGGTGATTGACTTCCATGTGGACAGACTGAACACCGTCTGTAGCATCACGTTGGAGGGCATGAGGCACACCAGTTGTTTGGAAATCTTCGAAGATATTCCAGCTAGGCTCAATGGCATCTACTGAAACATACTCCATCATATTGGCAAAACTTTCGTTAAGCCAGAGATCATCCCACCATTTCATTGTAACAAGGTTACCGAACCATTGGTGAGCCAATTCGTGGGCAACTACAAGGGCTACTTGTTGACGGCTTGCAGCTGAGCTATTTTCATCTACAAGAAGGTAAACTTCACGATAGGTAACAAGTCCCCAGTTTTCCATGGCACCTGCTGAGAAGTCAGGAAGTGCGAGATGGTATGACAATGGGATAGGATACTTGACTTGGAAGTAGTCTTCGTAGAAATCAATGACACGAACGGCAATATCAAGGGCAAAGTCAACGCTGTTTTCAGCTTGTGCAACTGTAGCGAAGACACCAACTTCAGTACCGTTTTGTGTTTTCGCTGTCTTACCTTGAAGAGCTCCAAAACCAAAGGCAAGGAGGTATGTAGACATACGAGGGGTTGTCTCAAAAGTCCAAACCCCAGTCTCTTCACGCAAATGGCTATTGATTTCAGGCATATTTGACAAAGCGATATCGCCTTCTTCAGCATCAAATTTCAATGAGAAATCAAAAGTAGCTTTAGCTTCTGGTTCATCAACAGATGGGAAGGCTTCACGCGCAAAATGAGATTCAAACTGCGTTGAAATAATTTCCTTTTTCTCACCATTGTAGGTGTAATATGATGGGTAAATCCCTGTCATATTATCTGTAATACGACCAGAGAATTCAATGACAAGCGTCAAAACACCGGTCTCTGGAAGTTCAATATGAAAGGCTTCGTTAGCATCATCCATTTGGAAGTTTAACGATTCATTATCCAAGAGAACGGAACTAATGGTAAGGTCTTTTTGGTGAAGGGAGATATGGTTATCAAGGGCTTCACCTGTAATGGCAACATTCCCTGTAAAGGTCTTTTCAGAACGATTAATGTCCAAGAAAAGATTGTAATTTTCAGGGATGAAACTTTCGATAAAACGAGCAACAGATGCTGTCATACGTATATACTCCTAATCTAACTTTTCGTATCGAAACAGACTGACAAATGTTTCGATATTAGACTCTTTTACAAAAGAAAAGGGTCTGAATTATTCAATACAAACCCATTATAACATAGATTGGAAGCTTTGCCTACAGTTCAATGATTTTACCAGATTTAAGGTAGACAACCCACTCGCAGAGATTGCGGGCATAGTCACCGATACGTTCCAAATACATAAGTACTTGGAAATATTCTTTGGCAGCGAAGGCGGCATCAGGATTCTTACGAACACCTTCTACTGTCATGGCTTGAATATCACGGAAATAGTTATCAATGATTTCATCTGAAGCTGCGATTTCATAAGCGCGTCGTTCGTCACTGTTCAAGTAAACATCTAGAGCATCTTCGACCATGTGGCGGACTGCTTTCCCCATTTTCTTGATTTCAGCTTCAATTTCAGTTAGACGCTCTTCACCTTTAATGCGGATGGTTGCTTTAGCGATAGCAACGGCATGGTCACCCATACGCTCAACGTCGCTAGATGCTTTAAGTGCGGTGATAACTGTACGCAAATCACTTGATACAGGTTGCTGTAGAGCAATAATTTCAAGTGATTTTTTCTCAAGTTTGGTTTCGTAGTTATTGACGATTTCGTCATTTTCAATGACTTCCTTAGCCAAATCACGGTCATGGCTGATAAAGGCACGTACAGCTTTCTTAAGTTGAGCTGCAACCTCTGTACCCATAGCGTAAAATTGGTTGTGGAGTTTTTCTAATTCTTCTTCGAAGGGAGTTCGTAACATCATAATTTTTTTAGTAATCTGTCCTTTCTTAACCGAATTTACCGGTAATATAATCTTCAGTTTCTTTATGTTGTGGATTTAGGAACATGTCTTTCGTTGATGAATACTCGATGAGCTCTCCATCAAGGAAAAAGGCTGTTCGTTGTGAGATACGGCTTGCCTGTTGCATAGAACGTGTGACGAGCAACAAGGTATATTGGTCCTTAAGGTTATATAGGGTTTCCTCAATCTTACCAGCGGAGATAGGGTCGAGGGCAGACGTTGGTTCGTCAAGAAGGATAACCTTTGGAGACGTGGCAAGAACCCGTGCAATACAGACACGTTGTTGTTGCCCTCCTGAAAGTCCAAGTGCTGAGTCATGGAGACGGTCTTTGACTTCTTCCCAGATTGAAGCACCTTTTAGTGACTCTTCTACTGCTTTGTCAAGGACAGCCTTATCTTTGATACCATTGATACGAAGGCCATAAACCACGTTTTCATAGATTGACATTGGAAAAGGATTGGGTTGTTGGAAGACCATTCCGATTTCTTTACGGAGCTCAACGGTATCTGTTCGAGGACTGTAGACATTGTGACCGTTGTATGAAACAGCACCAGTAAGTGTCCATTCGGGATTTAAATCTCCCATTCGGTTGATAGAACGGAGCAAGGTTGATTTCCCGGATCCTGAAGGGCCGATAAGGGCTGTGATTTCATTTGGATAGAAATCCATTGTCACATTATTGAGGGCTTTTTTCTTATTGAAATACACCGATAAATCATTAATTGAAATGATTGGTTCAGTCATAAGTGCTCCTTTCTATCCAAAGCGTCCTGATACATAGTCACTGGTTGACTGTAGGGCAGCATCTTGGAAGATTTTCTTGGTTTTATCATATTCGATAAGATCACCAAGGTAGAAGAATGCTGTATAATCACTAGCTCGCGCTGCTTGTTGCATATTGTGCGTCACGATGATAATAGAGTAATCTTCCTTAAGTTCAAACATGGTCTCTTCGAGCTGCATAGTAGCTACAGGGTCCAATGAAGCTGCAGGTTCGTCCATGAGGAGAATCTGCGGTTTCACGGCAATAGCTCTTGCAATACAAAGACGTTGCTGCTGACCACCTGAGAGGGTAAAGGCAGATTTATGAAGGTCATCTTTAACTTGATCCCAAAGTCCAGCTTGCTTAAGCGATGTTTCAACAATCTCGTCCAAGGTTTGCTTATCTCTTACACCTTTACGTTCGTGAGCAAAGGTGATATTTCTGTAAATAGACTTTGCGAATGGGTTTGGACGTTGGAAAACCATTCCAATATGTTTACGCATTTCATAAACATTGATATTACTTGCGTTAACATCGACTCCTTGATAAAGGATTTGTCCAGTAACCTTGGCAATATCAATCGTATCATTCATACGGTTTAGACTACGAAGAAAAGTTGATTTACCGCATCCTGAAGGCCCAATAAGAGCTGTGATTTTATTTTTCTCGAATTGCATGTCAATGCCTTTGATGGCTTCTTTTTGACCATAGTAGACATGCAAGTCCTTTGTTTCAAGAGCGAGCTCCTTCTCTGGGAAGGTAATAATATGACGCTCGTCCCAATTATATTTTGTCATGATAACTCCTTTAAGCGGATGTTAATTTCTTATGGAGGTAAGCTCCCAAACGACGTGCACCAAAGTTGAAAATCAGAATGAAAATCAAGAGCACTGCTGCTGAACCAGCAGATACTGCAGTGGCGTCAGGTGTCGTACCTTCCGAGTTGACCTTCCAGATGTGAACAGCAAGTGTCTCTGCTTGGCGGAAAATCGAAATTGGACTAGAGATGCTAAGCGGATTCCAGTCGCTCCAGTTAAGTGCTGGTGCAGATTGACCTGCTGTATAGATAAGCGCTGCTGCTTCTCCGAAAATACGACCAGAAGCAAGAACGATACCAGTAACAATACCAGGTAAGGCTTCTGGAACAACAACGTGACAGATAGTTTCCCATCGAGACAAACCTAGAGCTAGGCCAGCTTCACGTTGGGTATGGTGAACTGTGCGTAGACTATCTTCAACCGTACGAGTCATTTGTGGCAAGTTAAAGACAGTTAAGGCCAAGGCACCTGATAGGATTGAAAATCCATACTGAAATTGAACAACGAAAATCAAATAACCGAAGAGTCCGACCACTACTGAAGGTAGTGAAGATAGGATTTCAATACAGGTACGGACAAAGTTGGTAAGTCGTCCTTTTTTAGCATATTCTGATAAGAAGATGCCAGCTCCCATTGAAAGAGGCACAGAAATAATCAAAGTAATAACCAATAGGAAGAATGAGTTGTAGAGTTGAACCCCAATTCCTCCACCAGCTTTGTAGGATGATGATCGACTAGTCAAGAAAGACCAGCTGATGTGTGGTATCCCGCGAACCAAGATATAGAGAATCAAGGCTGCCAGGATTGTTACAATAATGCCAGCAATCACATAAAGCGTGCTGATGGCAATTTTATCAATTTTTTTAGCGTTCATAATTTCTCTTTCTCTCACGGGTAATGAATTTCACCAACATATTGAAACCAAGACTCATCAATAAGAGCACCAAGGCGAGAGACCAAAGGACATTGTTTGAAACAGTACCCATGACTGTATTCCCGATTCCCATAGTCAAGACAGATGTCAATGTTGCTGCTGGTGTCGTTAAAGAAGTTGGAATCACGGCGGAATTTCCGACAACCATTTGGATGGCCAGAGCTTCACCAAAGGCACGGGCCATACCAAAGATAACGGCCGTGAAGATACCTGGTTTAGCCGCATTAAGTGTCACACGCCAAATCGTTTGCCAGCGTGTAGCCCCCATTGCTAGACTAGCTTCACGGTAGTGACGAGGCACTGCACGAAGCGTATCTGTTGTCATAAAGGTTACGGTTGGTAGAATCATGACGAACAAGACAAAGGTACCTGAAAGAATACCAAAACCTGTTCCACCAAAAATTAAGCGAACAAATGGAACCACGACTTGGAGACCAATAAATCCATAAACAACGGATGGAATCCCGACCAAAAGTTCAATAGCGGGTTGTAGGAATTTGGCTCCTTTAGGAGAAATCTCAGTCATAAAGATGGCTGCTCCAATGGCAAATGGGGTTGCAACCAAGGCTGAAAGCAAAGTCACTACGAATGATCCCAAAATCATTGGTAGAGCCCCGAATTTACCTTCAGATGGTGACCAATCACCACTAAAGAGAAACTCGACCAAGCTAACTTTATTGACAAAGAAAGTCGCCAGCCCTTTTTGAGCAACGAAAAGTAAAATCATAGCCACGATGAAAACAATCAAGGCCAGGCAAAGGAAAGTGATTGTTTTACCAAACTTCTCGAGGCGTGAATTTTTAGAGGGTGATGTTAATTGTTTCACCAATTCTTCATTTTTCATGCTTACTCCTCACTCTTCTTTGAGACTTTACCATCAGCATCCTTGGTAACTTTCATGCTATGGATGGAAATGTAACCCATTTTTGCGACGACGTTTTCTTGGACTTCGTCACTCATCATGTAATCTAAGAATTGTTTGGTATAGCTATCCGGTTTTCCCTTGGTATACATATGTTCGTAGGTCCAAATCGGCCAATCGTTAGTTGCAACATTTTCAGCTTTGGGTTCAAATCCGTTTAACTTCAATGTTTTAACAGAATCATCAAGGTAAGCAAATGATAGGTATGAAATAGCACCTGGTGTCTGAGCAACAATTGACTTAACCATACCGTTAGAATCTTGCTCTTGGGTACGAATTGGTGATTTACCATCCATAATCACTGCATCGAAAGTTGCGCGTGATCCTGAGCTAGCTGCACGGTTAATAATAGTAATCTCTAGGTCTTTACCACCAAGCTGTTTCCAGTTTGTGATTTCACCAGTGAAAATCTTACGCAGTTGTTCTGTTGTTAAGTTATCTACAGAGACTTCTTTGTTTGTAATAACTGCAATCCCAGCAACGGCAACTTGAAAGTCAACAAGCTTACTAGCATCAATTCCCGATTTTTCCTCGGCAAAAAGGTCACTGTTACCAATTTGAACGGCACCGGATTGTACTTGAGAAAGTCCAGTACCAGAACCGCCACCCTGAACGTTAACGATATTGTCAGGGTTCTTTTCAGCGAACCCATCTGCTGCCGCCTCCACTAGGGGTTGAAGGGCCGTAGAACCAACTGCTGTAATGGACTGGCCACGGTCAATCCAAGAGGCACAGCCAGTTAAAACCAGCATGGCCATTGCCAGTGACAGAATCACTGCAAGGACTTTTGTTTTTTTCATTTTTGTCCTCCGACATTTTGTAACATAAGTAAGAAAGTGTCTCATAGATATGCTGTTAAAAGACACCTATCTAATTATAACAAGTATAGGATAACTAAGTCATATTAAAGTTTGGTTACAGGTTCTTAAATGTGAAATCTTAATCCTTTAGGATAGTAGTTTTTAACCGTATTTCCAACAACTTTAGCAAACCCAAAACCATTGCCGTCCACTAAAAGCTGATACCAACCGTTAGGATGTGTTTGATCTAGAGTAACCACATTACCAGAAACGTATTGGGCAAACTTGTCTTGACTTAGCTCTATACTTGAAACAACTTCATCAGATGTTAAAGCAATTCCAAGAGCAAAACTTGGTTCGAAACGTTTTTTCTTGAAGACACCAAGATGCAAACCGTTACGAGCGATTTTAACTTTAGAAAGGTCCGGGAGCCCTTTTGGAAGCAGGTAGAGATTGTCCCCAAAAACTTGCAGCAAACCATCCAGTCTAGTTTTAAGGTGTTTTTTTGCAAAATCTTCCCAAAGTTGCTTCTGCTCCTTGTTTAGGTTAGATTTTCCCTCTTTGATACGTGTTTGCTCAGGTACGCGCTTATCCTGGAATTTTGCCACAAACTGGCCTTCACCTTTGAAATGGTGTGGATACATTCGAGCTGTTTCTGGAAAATCAATTCCATCACTCATGCCATTCAATTTAGGGATTGCCACCAATTCAAGATCAGGATTATTTTCTAAAATCCAAGCAACAACACCTTCATTTTCCTCAGGAGACCAGGTGCAGGTTGAGTAGATCAATTGTCCACCAGGAGCGAGCATTTTCAAACCGTCTGATAAGATGTCCTTCTGTAATTGTGCCAGTTCATTAGGATACTCCTTATGCCAATATTGGATTGCATCAGGATCCTTACGAAACATTCCTTCTCCAGAACATGGTCCATCAAAGACAATCGTATCAAAATAATTTTTGAAAACTTTGGCTAGTTTATCAGCTGACGTGTTTGTCACAATAACATTTCTCGCTCCAAAACGCTCAATGTTTTCAACCAGAATTTTGCTACGCTTTGGATTGATTTCATTACTGACCAGCAGTCCTGTATTATCTAGGTAACTAAGAAGATGAGTAGACTTTCCGCCTGGAGCAGCTGCCAAGTCTAAGACACGACTTCCCTTGGATGGAGCTGCCACTTGAGCAACCATTTGAGCAGCTGGTTCCTGAGAATAAACTAAACCAGTTGCATGGTCGGCAGATTTTCCGGAAATTTTACCGTAATGGCCCCAAGGTGTTTCAGGGATAGCATCAGGAAAGTCCTTCTGTTGCTTTTTCAAAGGGTTGGTACGGTAGGCGGATACGGCTTCTTGATCAAAAGATGCAAAGAAGTCCTCAGCTTCATCTCTAAGGAGGTTATTATATTTTTCTATAAAGTCTGATGGAAATTGCATAGTTTCCTTTCTATCAAAAAACTGGACTAACCAAGAGAACTTGCTGTTCTGATTTGTCCAGTATGGTTTTATGTTTCAAATTAATTTTCTGAGCCCATAATATGCTTGATCTCTTCAAGTCTGTCTTTAGGGACAAGCATCACAGCTTGACGACTAGAATAATCCAGTGGTTCTCCAGAAATGGTCTCAAGGTGATAACCCAATTTTTCTCCCATAATACTTGCTGCGGCATAGTCCCATGGGTAAATAACTGAAAAGTAAGCTAAAATTTGACCAGATAGGACTTTTGACATGCTTAAACCAGCACCACCGTAGACACGAACGCCCAAGGTCTTATCAATAAGGTCTTTTAAGCCGTGAAAATTTTTAGCATACATAGCTCCATTGCTAGCGACTAGGCAACGGTCTAAAGGTCGGTTTTTATATGCTGGAAGCAACTTGTCATTACAATACACATCAAACTGGCCACCACCATAGAAAAGTTGATCAGCCATGACGTTGTAAATGAGGCCAAATTTTCCTTGCCCCTCTTCATAGTAGGCAATCATAACACAAAAATTATCTTGTTGGACAATAAAATTGACCGTTCCATCAATAGGATCCAAGACCCAGACATTTCCATCTTTAATATTATGAACCAAGCCATTTTCTTCAGCGAAAATATTGTCTGAAGGGAAGGAGGATTTAATACGTGCCACGAGTAAATCTTGTGTTTGTTTGTCAATATTAGTTACTAAATCATCATAAGCCGTCTTTTCTTCGACCGTGATAGTTTTACTTAAACTTTCTTTAATAAAAGCACCGGCTTCTTTGATGATTTCTTTGGCGAAAATCAGTTTATTTTCCAAGTGATACAAATCCTTTATCTTTTGCTTTAGCAGCTTTGACAGCTTGATAGGTTGAAAAACCGCTAGCTTCTTCAAAGGCCTTGTCTAGTTGTTTTTCAGGCGCTTTGCCTGGAACAACGGTTTTAAATGCCTTATAGGCTTGCAAGAGTTGGTCACGGTCAACCTTGCTCTCGTATGCTTTTTCTACCTGACTCAAAAAATGAAGCACTGTGGTAATTTCCTCAGTGCTCCATGATGGATCGAGTGGGTAGGAATAATTTCCTTTAGTCATTGTTACCCTCAATTTCAGCTCGAATGGTCGCTTGGCGCAATTCTTGCTTTCTATAATCACGAGGCAAAAAGGCACGAATTTCATCTTCGTTGAAACCAATTTGCATGCGTTTGGTGTCCATAATGATAGGTCGACGAAGAAGATTTGGGTATTCAGAAATCAATTGAATGAGTTCCTTGATGGTCAAATCATCCACATCGATATTCAGCTTCTGAAAGACTTTTGAACGAGTTGAAATGATATCTTCAGTACCATTTTCCGTGTAAGACAAAATCTTCATTAACTCATCGTGAGTTAATGGGCTCGTGATAATATTGTGTTCGTCAAAAGCAACTTCATGATTGGTCAACCAGGCTCGTGCTTTCCTACAGCTAGTGCAGCTAGGTGATAAAAATAAAGTTACCACGCAAACACCCCTTTCACTTTAACATTCCTAATCATTATACATTATTTGATTAGTTTTGGCTACGCTTTCTTAAAATTTTTCCGCGATTTTTTTATCAGCCTCCAGTTGAGCACATAGTTCATCGATATTATTGAACTTAATCATATCACGGATATAATCCAGCCAAAAAACTTCAATTGTCTTTCCATAAATATCGCCTTCAAAATCAAAGATATTGGCTTCAAGACGAAGTTCTGTTCCCCCAAAGGTAACGTTTTTTCCTAGGCTAGTCATGGAACGATAACGTTTGCCATCAATTACAACTTCGGCGACATAGACACCGTCAGCTGGTAGAAAAGTCCTATCAATAGGTGCTAAATTTGCTGTTGGAAAACCAATGGTACGTCCACGGGCATCACCATGCACCACAATGCCACGTGTAGAGAATTCATGGCCAAGGAGTTTATTGGCTTCTTTAACCTTGCCTTCTCGTATTAATTGACGCACACGTGTTGACGAAATCTTTTCACCATCGCTTTGTTGCTCCTCAATGACATGAACATTACCAGAAAAATTACGGGCAAGATAGTCCGCATCTGTTCGATGATGTCCAAATTTGTAATCAAAGCCCACAACAACCTCTTGGGCTTTTAGACGTTTAATATAACGAGCAATGAAATCGTCTGAACTTGTTCGAGCAAAATCACTATTGAAATCTGTTAAATAAAGCTGATCAGTACCATAGGCTTTAAAAAGATCACAACGTCTCTGAGGTGCTGTGATATGAAGGAGGAGATCATCCGTATACCTTTGAAAAGTCAATTGAGGGCTCTCATTAAAGGTAAGGACAGTTACTTCAAGCTGTTTTTCATCAGCAATCTGGCGCGCCTTATCAAAAAGGACCTTATGACCACGGTGAAGAGCATCGAAATACCCTAAGACAAGAACCGTTTCTTTTTCCTGATGGATATCTTTATAATCGTTAATAGAAGTTATTTTCATTGACTTAATACTTTTCTAGGTTTATAAACTTGATTTCGCTTTTCCATGATGGCTAGAACCTTGTCTCCTAAAAAGGCCGCAACTAAGGGTTCTTGGCTATCGATAGTAATAAAGCGACCAAATGAAATTTCTTTAGCATCATCCTCAGTGACTTGAACAGCTGGTAGGTCCTGAACACCAAATTCGATGGGAAGGAGGAAGGAAGTATCCCCCGCTTCTACCATTTCTGTAATTTGTGAGAGAGTTAGTGCCTTATCTAAGGTTAGACCAGCTGAGGCTGTTCGACGAAGAGCAGACATATGACTCGCGTATCCGAGTTTTGCACCCAAATCGACAGATAAAGTACGGACATAAGTCCCCTTGCTACAAGCAACACGGAAGGTGAATTTTGCGGTGTTGTTTTCCAATTCAATAGGAGAGGTACGGACAAATTCGGAAATTGTCACTTGACGTTGTGGACGCTCTACTTCTTCTCCAGCGCGTGCGTACTCATAAAGTTTCTTTCCGTTGACCTTAACTGCTGAATACATAGGAGGGATTTGTGTGATTTCGCCCTCAAAACTAGTCATGACTTTGTCAACTGTTTCTTCATCTAGCTCTGTAACTGGAGTTGTTTGAACGACATCTCCACTAGCATCCTCGGTAGTTGTCGAAAAGCCAATGGTAATTTCTCCTTCATAGACCTTTCCTGCTTCAGTCATGTATTCAATGACACGAGTCGCTTTTCCAACCGCTATAGGTAAAACACCGGTAACATCTGGATCAAGAGTTCCGCAGTGCCCAATTTTTTTCTCATGTAATATTTTGCGTAGTTTAAATACAGCATCATGACTGGTCATTCCAGCCTCTTTTTTTAGATTAATAATTCCTGAAATCATACTTTTAATTATATCAAAAGCAATCCTAAAGAGCTAGGTAGAAACATAAAGAGGCAGAGAGCAAAGTCTCTAACCTCTTGAGTATTATAGTCATAAGCAATCGCAAAACTGCTAGCTTTTTAATCAATATCTCTTTTAAGATCGCTTTCCAGTTCAAAGAAGGCTTGAATATCTTGCACATACTCTAGGACACCCTGAAAGTCTCCCTTGTCATCTCTAACAGCTGCATAGGTAACATAAACGAATTTCTCTAAACGTTCAGATTTGAACCACATTGGAACTTGGTCACGCTCCCCACTCTTCAGTAATTCAAAGATTTTCTTGACCTTGTCAAGCACTTTTGGCGGATGACAAAGTTCAACGTTTCGTCCAATTTGGCTAGGTGTTCGTTTAAAAACCATTTCATTGGCGGGAACATTATCATTATAGTACTGGAAAATATCGTCTTTATTGACGAAAGTGATTTCCAAAGGAAGATGGTTGAGAATGAGATTGGCCTGCTCCACAGAAAGATAACCATTGCCAAAAGGCTGAGTCGTTTCTCTATCTACGACAGTTTCAGTTTTTGGTTTTGGAGTGAAGCTGATGGTGAACTGCCCTTCGGGAGTGTCAATAATTCGGGTATTGTCCAGATGTTCGTCACTACTTAGTTCAGATTGTTCTTGCGATGTATCAGCATTTACCTCCTCAAAACGTTCACGCTTAGGTTTCCAGACAGCTGTAGGTTTTATTATTGCATAGCCATAGGCATCGCTTTCTTCGGCAATCGAAAGCCAATCGTCTTGGGTGAAGGTTTCAAGCAGAATCATAAGTAAGATAGCCTCTTCTTTGAAAATCATGGCTTCAAACTCTTCTGAGAATGCTTCGAAAGACTTTGAAAATTCTTCTAAATCAGTATCTGGAAGTTCTTTTAGTTTAGCTTCTGCCGCTCTAAAAAGTTTTCGGATGTCATCGTCTACTCCCCACATCACTTTTGGAGGGGAGTCATGGCCGTAACGCTCCATTATTGGAAAGAAAAGCTTTTCTTTACGCGTATAATGATTATGGAATTGACCAAGTAGAGTCATCTGATGCTTAAGTCCATTGAACAAGTCAGATTTAAAATCTTCATTTTCAGGCTTACTAATATTTTCTATGATACGTCGGATACGGAGAATAGCTGAACGTAGGGCTAAATTCTCTTGTTTAAACACATAGACAGGGTGGCCCTCTTGATCAGTGTCTGCCACTTCCACATCTGCAATAGCACCTTTAAAGAGATTTGCGTGGACATTACAGAGGCTCATTACGTCTTCAAAGGTAACCCCATCTTCTGATGACATCAATTCATGCTCCATCATAGAGATTTCGAGGGCAGATACTCCCTTGAAGTGTTGATTGAAGCGCTCTTGAACACTCTCAGGACTGGCTCCATGGTGCAAATCAAGTAGAATTTCTTTGAGTATTTGAATACGATTATCTTCCATATCAGTCACCAATTACGTCATAACCATTGAACAGCAAGGTTTGCTTAATTTTTTCTAAGGGAATATTTGCTAACTTAGATCCAGCCTTTAGACTTGTTACCTTACCGACAGTATTTAGCATAGCTGGGTTAGACAAGGGCTTGAAACCGAGATCAATCAGTAATTCCTTAACCTCTGGATGCTCTTTAATGATTGTTGCAACAGGTTGTGATAAATCTATAGTGTTGGTAGTCATAATGACCTCCTATTAACATATTTACTACTTCCATTATACACGAGAATAATGAAAAAAAAACCAACAAATCTTAGTTTGCTGGCTTTTGATTAATTTCCAAATAGAGCTTCTGTGACATTATGCTGGATATTTTCCCACTCCTGCTCTGCCCTCACCATCTTACGGTGGTAATCAGCACGCCCACGCAAGTAGGCAGCAATTTGATAATCTTGCTTCACAATTGGTATCTCAGGAATTTTGATATCCAAGAGGTCAGCTGTCGACAAATTTAGGACAGCCTTTCCCTTATCAGCATAGTCTAAATAGGCACGACCAATCTCTGTCTCAAGGAAAAACTTGATGTAGAAACCACGGAGTTTCTCTTTGGGACGAAGCACTGTGATGTTTGATGAAGCGACAACTTCTCGCTTGCCCTGATCTTCGAAAACAGCAACTTTCTGAACCGTTCCCTTAGATGCAATAAGAACATCACCGTCTTCTAAGAGAAATCGTAAAAGTTTGCGTCGTTCCTCAGAAAACGTTTTAAGGTCATCGTAGGCAATGCCGTTGGGTGTCATATCCGATAGATTAATGACAGCAAATTCGCCAGGTTCTGCCTTAGCAGGAACAGCTTTTCCTTTAAATTGATCGACAACATCGCCTAAACGAACAAGTTTGTCTGTATTAGCTTCGTAATCGATAATCAGTTGAGGTCTTTCTTTTTCAGACATTGAATCTCCTTTTATATTTTACTATCCATATTGAGTATTGCTATACAATAATAGCAAGAAGCTAATACTTTTGCAAGTAAAAACTGTAAGAAAGGCAAAATAAAAAAGAGACCTGAGCCTCATTTTATAAGCTTTTAACCGCTGCTACTGCTGCTTCATAATTTGGATCAGTATTGATATTGTCCAAATATTCGACATAAGTAATCTTATTGTCAGCATCTGCCACTAAAACTGCACGTGCTAACAAGTGCCATTCTTCAATGAGGACACCATAATCTTTACCGAAACTATTATCATAGTAGTCAGAAAGCATGATGGCATTTTCAAGTCCTTCAGCACCACACCAACGAGCTTGTGCAAATGGTAGGTCCACTGAAATAGTAATAACTACTGTATCGTCTAATTCTGACAATTCCTTATTAAAGGTACGTGTTTGAGTTGAACAGATACCAGTATCGATTGATGGAACGATAGAGATAACTTTTTTCTTTCCATCGAATTCTAAAAGTGATTTTTTCGTCAAATCAGTTGTGGTCAAGTTAAAGTCACGCAAGGTATCTCCAACTTGAAGTTGTTTGTCTTCTGCTACTGTAACTGGTTTTCCAATAAATGTTGGCATGTTAGTCCTCCAATACTTTTTTAACTATTGTACTGTAAATATAGCGATAAGCCTAAGCATTTGTTTAGAATTTTTCAAACAGTAGTCTAATTTTTTCAGCAATAACTGCATTAATTGCAGGAATAACCTCATCCGCAAAGTTTTTTAGGTAGGGATAATCACCAATTTGCACTCCATATATAGCATTTTTGAAAAGAGAAATATCATTTTGATCATTTCCAAAAGCTACAAAGGCTTTACCAAAGTGGTTTAAAACAGTACTAGCCTTGGTCACACCTTTAGGATTAATGTAAAGACACCTTTCGATATCATGATAACTAAGGTCTAAACATTCCAGTTTGTTTAGATTAAAGATAAGGTCTTCACGTATATCTTCATGCTCTACAAGTGGCATAACAACTTTGATAGGCTCATTAAGTTCATGAACAGGCAAAATCCTTGCTTTGTTTAATGGATCAACATTTGAAAGAAAAGGGATTTGCTCAGGATTTTGAATAGCATAATTAAAGGTATCATCAATAAAATAAGGGAGATTATAAGTATCACAGTAGCTAACAATCGTTCTTAGAGCAGGAGAAGGTATTGTGTATTGTGATACTAAGTGTTCATCTTGAAAGACTTCACCACCGTCTAAGCCTACTACTGTCAGCTTTCTCAATTCTCCTTCTAAAATACTAAGACAGTCTCTGTAAGAACGTGCTGTTGCAAAAATAATTTCATGCCCGTATTTTGGTGCAGTTAAAAGAACCTTTTGTAGGTCTTTTGACATGGTCATACCATCAAAACATAGGGTTCCATCCAAATCAAAAACAAATTTCATAGGGATAGTATAACAAAAAACCAGCTAAAGAGCTGGCTAAATCATTTTGTATTGAAATACTTAGATTTTATCAAGAGCTAGTTTTAAATCTTCAATCAAATCATCTGCGTTTTCCAAACCAACTGAGATACGAATTTGATTTGGAGTGACACCACAAGCTAGTAAATCAGCTTCTGCCAATTGTTGGTGAGTTGTTGTTGCAGGGTGCACCACCAAAGATTTTGCATCAGCAACGTTAGCTAAATCTGAGAAGATTTCAAGATTATCAATTACGGTACGTGCTTCGTCTTGTCCACCTTTAACATGGAAAGTGAAAATAGAACCTGGACCTTTAGGGAAGTATTTTTGTGCCAAGTCATAGTAAGGACTTGATGGTAATCCAGGATAGTTAACCTTTTCAACTTTTGGATGATTTTCTAAAAAGTCTACGATTTTTTTTGTATTTTCGACGTGACGTTCGACACGAAGTGAAAGTGTTTCAAGTCCTTGCAAGAGCAAGAAAGCATTGAAAGGTGCTAAGGCAGCCCCTGTGTCACGCAAAAGTTGTGTACGAAGGGCAGTTACAAATGCTGCTGGACCAACATCACGCGTATAGCTGATATTGTGGTAAGATGGGTCCTCGTCAACCAACTGTGGGAATTTGCCTGAAGCTTCCCAGTCAAATTTACCAGAATCGACGATAAGACCTCCAATAGTTGTTCCATGTCCACCGATAAACTTAGTTGCAGAATGAACCACGATATCTACACCATGGGAGATAACATTGATGAGATATGGAGTTCCAAAAGTATTGTCAGCAACCAATGGAATCTTATGATTGTGAGCAATCACAGCAATTTTTTCAAAATCAGGAATATTGATAAGCGGATTTCCCAAAGACTCAATCAAGACAAGCTTGGTATTATCTTTGATTGCAGCTTCAATTTCTTCAGGATTGTCAACATCTACAAAAGTTGTTGTGATTCCATAGCGTGGAAGGGTTTCTTTTAAGAGATTGAATGTCCCACCATAGAGGGTTGTCGCAGCAACAACATGATCACCAGCATGTGCCAAACCAAGGATAGCATAGGTGATTGCAGCCATACCTGATGCCGTAGCCAAGGCCCCAACACCACCTTCGAGGGCTGCAATACGTTCTTCAAGTACTGCTACTGTTGGATTGGTAATACGTGTGTAAATATTACCAGGCTTTCTAAGGGCAAAGAGATCTTCACCTTCTTGAGCGTCGTCAAAAACATATGAAGTGGTTTGGTAAATTGGAACAGCACGTGATTTTGTTTCCTTGTCAGGTGTTTGTCCAGCGTGTAATTGTAAGGTTTCAAATGAAAATTCTCGTGACATATGGGTGTCCTCCAAAACAAAAGTTGCCTTCATTCTACACCCAGAAAAGCTAGCTGTCTAATAGAAATTTTTTATCAATGTGATAGGGAGGGCTTATAAAAAGGACCTTTCGGTCCCTTTCTATTTCTTCACAATAGGTGCTACGCTTGCTAAGACTTTTTTAAGTCCAACTTCTGGGAATTTTATCTTAAGTTCCTGTGTCTTGCCACTTCCAGTGACTTCTAGGACGGTACCATCTCCCCATTTCTTGTGGTGAGCGATATCTCCGATTTCCCAATCAGTAGCTGAGTTGCCTGAGTCTGAAGCCTTACCAAAAGGTAGTCCCCCAGTGGCTTTTGAAAATGGCTGAGCACCAGTATGTCTTTGCGGCTGTGCATTTGCTTTTCTAGTCTGAAGCGCTTGTTGTAAACTCATGCCCTGACCAAATTGTGTAGGCTCTTCCTTTGTAAAACGAACACCAAATGATGAATTGGCTGGACGTGCTAGACCTTGATATTGTAATAAATCATCTGAAATTTCACGTAAGAAACGGCTAGGACGATTATAGCTAGTCTTACCAAAAAGCGTACGCGTATTAGCGTTGGTAAGGAAGAGAATCTCTTCCGCCCGAGTGATACCTACGTAAGCCAAACGACGCTCTTCTTCGAGTTCATCTGGCTCTTCTGAGGCACGTGACAAAGGGAAGACTCCCTCTTCCATACCAATTAGGAAGACAACTGGGAATTCAAGCCCTTTGGCAGCATGGAGAGTCATCAAGGTTACCTCTGCTGCTTCCATATCACCATCGTCCGTATCAGCAATTAAAGCTAAATCGTTTAAGAAACGGCCTAAACGATCAATACCTGTCTCGTCTTCCGTACCATCGGTGTTGGTTTCGTCAAAATTCTTAGTAACAGACATGAATTCTTCGATATTTTCAATGCGCGCTTGACTTTCAAGTGTTTGTTGCATCGAAAGAGCATCCAGATAACCAGACTTATCCAAAACAGCCTCTACAGCTTCAGTGATGCTTAGCCCATCTAGCTGGTCGCGTAGGTTCAGAATCATGTTAGCAAAATTGTAAACGCCCTGAGCTACTTTCCCCTTAATAGGAGACAAGATAATATTAGCTGAAGCATCTAGGAGGCTCATGTTTTGCTCATAGGCAAAGTTACGAATCTTTTCTAGTGTCCCAGGCCCAACTCCACGTTTAGGTTCATTAACGACACGTTCAAAGCTAATATTATCAGCAGGATTGGCAATCAAGTTCAAGTAAGAAATGACATCACGAATTTCTTTACGGCTATAGAACTTTGTTCCTCCAACCATGGTATATGGAATATTAGACTTGAGTAAAGCTTCTTCAATGGTACGAGACTGAGCATTGGTACGGTAAAGTACAGCGAAATCCTTGAAGTTCTTACCTTCTTCACGAATAATGTTATCAATAGTTGAAGCAACAAAAACAGCTTCATCACGCTCGTCATTAGCACGGTAATAAACAATTTGTTCACCGTCATCATTTTGAGTCCAAAGTTTCTTAGGACGGCGGTTACGGTTGTTCTTGATAACTTCGTTGGCTGCTTGGAGTATTTTCTTGGTTGAACGGTAGTTTTCCTCCAAGAGGACAACCCTAGCTTCAGGATAGTCCTTCTCAAAATCAAGGATGTTCTGCATGTCAGCCCCACGCCAACCGTAGATTGATTGGTCAGCATCACCCACGACACAGATATTCTTGAAGCGAGATGCTAAGAGTTTTACCAACTGATACTGAGCATGGTTGGTATCTTGATATTCATCCACGTGAATATACTGATAACGCTGCTGATAATAAGCGAGCACATCGGGATTTTTGTCAAAGAGACGCAGAGTCATCATAATCAAATCGTCGAAATCCATGGCTTCACTACGACGGAGCTCTTCCTGATAGGCTTTGTAACATTTAGCAACGATTTGAGTATACATGTCACCAGCTTGGTGCTCATAAGCCACTTCATCCAAGAGGTCATTTTTTGCGTTGGAAATCGTCCCTAAGATGGCACGTTCATTCCACTTCTTAGGATCAAGATTAAGATTCTTGAGAATACGTTTCATCAAAGTACGTTGTTCACCAGGATCCACGATAGTAAAGTTTCGATTGTAGCCAATATGGTCCGCTTCACGACGAAGGATTCGCACGCACATACTATGGAAGGTCGCAATCAAGGTTTCTGAAGTTGCTGGGTTTAAAGCCATAGCACGCTCACGCATCTCACGAGCTGCCTTATTGGTAAAGGTAATGGCCAAAATATTCCAAGGATTGATCATTTTTTCGTCGATAAGGTAGGCAATTCGGTGGGTAAGTACACGTGTCTTCCCTGATCCTGCACCTGCCATAATCAACAAAGGACCTTCAGTCGTTTGGACGGCTTCGGCCTGTTTGTCATTCATACCAGTTAATAATGGGTTCATCATATTCTCCATTCTCAAAAATAAGCTCTACTATTTTATCATTTTTTGGATGAAAATGCAGACTCTATTCATAATGAGTGTGAAATAACTTTAGCAAATAATCGTTTGTTTTTATTGGGAGGTTGTTTGCTTAAAATGATTGTTATTCCAAACTTTTCTAGATTTTGGTGAAAGGCATTCTTAAGTGTAATATTCGGTTTTTTATAGTTTTGATGAAAATTAGTGTTGACACTGTTCGGTTTTTTCGATAAGATAGAACCACAATAAAATAAGAACCGAGTGATGTCATCAGGAAGACTGGTGATTGACGGACTTCTGGAGAGATCTTGAAGCAGCCTTAGCTGTAAACAAGACACCGAAGGGGCAAGGGGTAACAACCGAAACTCTCAGGTAAAAGGACAGAAAGCATCGCAAGTTTTTAACTTGTATTAATAGCTTTGTATTCTCAGAGGTCTGGTTAAGCCAAACCTCTTTTTTGACGTCTCGGTTAAAGGAGATTGTTACATTCATGTTAGACTTTTTTACTACAATTGATGATTTTGTCTGGGGTCCACCCCTTTTGGTCCTTCTTGTAGGAACTGGGATTTACCTTACGCTTCGTCTTGGACTTTTGCAAGTTCTTCGTCTTCCTAAAGCTTTTAAACTTATCTTTGCTGAAGATAAAGGGGAAGGTGATATTTCTAGTTTTGCAGCCCTTGCGACAGCTCTTGCTGCAACTGTTGGTACAGGTAACATTGTTGGGGTAGCTACAGCCATCAAAACTGGTGGACCTGGTGCCCTTTTCTGGATGTGGATTGCCGCTTTCTTTGGTATGGCAACCAAATATTCCGAAGGTCTTTTGGCTATTAAATTCCGTACACTTGACGACCAAGGTAATGTTTCTGGTGGTCCAATGTATTACATCACACATGGTTTCTCTGGAAAATGGCAAATAATTGCTAAACCTTTGGCCTACTTCTTTGCCTTTGCAGGTGTGCTTGTTGCATGGTTGGGGATTGGTACTTTCTCTCAAGTTAACTCAATCACCGCCTCACTTCAAAACAGCTTTGACTGGTCACCAAAAATCGTAAGTATCTTACTTGCTCTTATAACTGCTGCCATCATTTTTGGTGGTATCCAATCTATCTCTAAAGTTTCTGAAAAGGTAGTACCATTTATGGCTGGACTTTATATCCTAGCAGCTCTTGTGGTTATCTTTACAAACTTTAATCAACTTTTACCAGTTCTTGAAATGGTCTTCCAATCTGCCTTTACTGGGAAAGCAGCCGTAGGTGGTTTTGCTGGTGCAACAGTCATGGTCGCTATGCGACTTGGTATTGCGCGTGGTGTCTTCTCAAATGAGTCAGGTCTTGGATCAGCTCCTATCGCTGCCGCTGCCGCTAAGACCGAAGAACCTGTTGAACAAGGTTTGATTTCGATGACAGGTACTTTCATTGATACGATTATCATCTGTACGCTTACAGGTCTTGCTATCCTTGTAACTGGTCAATGGTCAGGTAGCCTAGAAGGTGCCCCAATGACACAAGCCGCCTTCTCTTCTGTTTTTGGTACATTTGGTGAAATTGCCTTAACACTTTCTTTGGTTCTCTTTGCCTTTACAACAATCTTGGGTTGGTCTTACTACGGTGAACGTTGTTTCGAATTCATTTTCAAATCAACTAAATTCCTTCCACTCTACCGCCTCATTTTTGTGGTTATGGTTGCTCTTGGTGGTTACCTCACACTTGATGTTGTTTGGAAAATTGCGGATATCGTAAACGGCTTGATGGCATTGCCTAACTTGATTGCCCTCCTAGTCCTTTCACCAATCATCATTAAAGAAACCAAATTATACTTTGAACGTCATAAATAAAGAAAAGAGCTCAGGCTCTTTTTTCTTTGCATTGTCAGCACCAATCCTTGCGACTACTGCTCTTTTGCGTTACAATGAAATTAAATCATTTTAAAACTTATACAGAAAAAATCCAAAGGAATAACTATGTCAATTACCAAAGAATTTGATACGATTACTGCCATTTCAACGCCCTTAGGTGAAGGTGCTATCGGTATCGTCCGCTTATCTGGAACCGATGCTATCGCCATTGCTAATAAAGTTTTCAAAGGAAAAAATCTAGAATCAGTTACTTCACATACTATCAATTACGGCCATATTGTTGAAAATGAAGAAACCATTGATGAAGTCATGGTAAGTGTTATGCGTGCACCAAAGACCTTTACGCGTGAGGATGTCGTGGAGATCAACACTCACGGTGGGGTTGCTGTGACTAATGAAATCCTCCAACTCCTTATTCGTTCTGGAGCTCGTATGGCTGAGCCTGGAGAATTCACCAAACGTGCCTTTTTGAATGGTCGTGTGGACTTGACTCAGGCCGAAGCTGTTATGGATTTGATTCGTGCTAAAACTGATAAGGCTATGGCCGTTGCCGTCTCTCAACTTGATGGGTCGCTCAAGGATCTCATTAACAACACTCGCCAAGAAATCCTTAACACCTTGGCTCAAGTCGAAGTTAATATTGATTACCCAGAATATGATGATGTTGAAGAAGTCACCACAGCTCTTGTCCGTGAAAAAACGCAAGAGTTCCAAGCACTTTTAGAAAATCTTCTTGCCACTGCTAAACGAGGAAAAATCCTACGAGAAGGCCTTTCAACGGCAATCATTGGTCGTCCAAATGTCGGAAAATCTAGTCTTCTTAACAATCTCCTACGCGAGGAGAAAGCTATCGTTACGGATATTGAAGGTACCACCCGTGATGTCATTGAAGAATACGTTAATATTAAGGGTGTTCCACTTAAGTTAATCGATACTGCTGGTATTCGAGACACAGATGATGTGGTTGAAAAGATTGGTGTTGAGCGTTCCAAGAAAGCTCTCGAAGAGGCTGACCTGGTTCTCCTTGTGCTTAATAGCTCCGAACCGTTAACAGAGCAAGACCGTACATTACTAGAAATCAGTCAAAATAGCAATCGAATCATTCTTCTAAATAAGACAGACCTACCACAAGCAATCCAAATGGAAGAACTTCCCGAAGATGTCATTCCAATTTCAGTCCTCAAGAATGAAAATATTGACAAAATCGAAGATCGCATCAATCAGCTCTTCTTTGATAATGCTGGCCAAGTGGAGAAAGATGCTACTTATCTCTCAAATGCTCGTCACATTTCACTCATTGAAAAAGCCCTCGAAAGTCTTGAAGCAGTCAATCAAGGTCTTGAATTAGGCATGCCTGTTGACCTCTTACAGGTTGATATGACACGTACCTGGGAAGTTTTAGGAGAAATTACTGGTGACGCTGCCCCAGATGAACTCATTACACAACTCTTTAGTCAGTTCTGTCTAGGAAAATAAACATAACTAAATTTATGTAAAAAAGATGCTTAGTCATCTTTTTATTTTGTATACATAAATACAGAAATAAAATTATGTAAATCAAAAAACTACCAATACTATAAGACGATTAACTCATGCTTTTTAAGAAAGAAAATGCTATCATGGTATTATCCTATGATTTTGAAAGGTTAATCATGAGTCAAGCAGCTACTGATACTGATTTTAAACATTTGATAGATTTTGATGATAACCTGCTTCCTTTTCGACTGGAGGAAACTATGGTCGAAAATGGACGCCCTGATATTTTATTTCATTGGCATCCTGAGCTTGAAATACAGTACGTTTATGAGGGGACAGCTCGCTATCATATTGATTATGACTATTTTGACAGTCAGGCTGGAGATATTTTTTTGATATGTCCTAATGAGCTTCATTCGATTCATCCCATAGATAATCAGTCTCATCATACTGATACTCTTCATTTTCATTTGGATATGTTGGGACAGTCTCTGGTGGATCTGCTTAGTCTCCGTTATCTTCAGCCCTTACAGAATTCCAATTTTAAGTTTAAACAATGTCTAAGACCGTCAGACGAGGGTTATACAGAAATTAAAGCTCTTCTTTTTGAGATTTTTAAGATGATTCGTCAGAAAGATCGTCACTATGAACTTCTTCTCAAGTCAAAACTAGAGGAATTAATCTATCTCTTCTACTTCTATCGCTTGGTAGAGCGAAAGACTTCTGATGATCATTATCGTAAGAATGAAAAAATTCGGGAAATTATTGATTACATTAACCAGCATTATGCCGAAAATCTCACTATTGATAAGTTGTCATTGCTTATGGGGTATAGTAAGACTCACTTTATGACGATTTTTAAGCAACAAACTGGTACCTCTTGTACCGAATTTATCATTCAAGCAAGACTTAATGCTGCTTGTGAAGAGCTCCGTAATAGTGTTAAACCAGTTTTGGAAATTGCTACTGATGTTGGTTTTAACAATTTATCAAATTTCAACCGTCAATTTAAACACTATTACGACCAAACACCAAGTCAGTATCGAAAAACACATAGCAACAACAAGAAAACAAAAAAGAGTTAGCCAAATGGTTAACTCTTTTTTTATCTGCAAACTTCTTAGTATTTCTCTTTACCTTTGTGTTTTCCACTAAGTCCAAAGAGAGTTAGCAACATACCAAGTCCGAGGAGTCCAGCGTGTGAGGCCTTGTCACCTGTTGTAGGAAGAACTTCAGTTTGAGCAGAAGCTTCTGCCACTTTTTCTGTTTCTTTAAGTGCTTCGTTTCTTGTTGAAACGAAGAATACTTTACCATTAGGTGTCGTTACTACTTTAGATACAACTGGTTTAGTTGTTTTAAGGTCTTCAGCAACGCTAGATGGCGTAACAGGACTCAATGGATTAAGTGTAGGGTCTTCTGCATTTTCTTTTTTGTTCAAGGCAGCAAAATCAGCACTCGAAATAGAAATGGTACGTGAGTTTGGATTGATAACTGCATACTTAGATAGGTCTGCATGTGTCAAGTAATCCGCAAAGACGGTATCCATTGAAGGACCTTCTTCACGAGGACCACCAAGCATTGTGTAGCCATCACCACCAGCAGCTAAGAAGTCATTCGTTACAAGGTAGTAAGTTTCATTAGTGTTGAGTGGTTTATAGGTACCAGTTTCTGGATCAAAAATGTCAATTGATAAGATACGTTTTTCTGCTGGAAGTGTTGTGTCATAATAAACACGAGCTCCTGATACTTGAAGGAAACCGCCAGATGGTTCAAGAAGAGGTTGACCATTTTCATCTAGAACAGTTTTACCACTTTCGTCAACTTGGAGAATAGAACCAAGAGATTTGACAAACATATCATGGATATTTTGACCTGTCACTTGAATTTGAGCAACTGAGTTACCAAATGGAAGAACGGCAATGATATCACCTTTAGTGATTGGTTTGTCTTTGGCAATTGTTTCACGAAGACCACCACCGTTTGTTACGGCAAGGTTAGACTTGTGTGTGAAGGCTGATTGTCCGTAATCTAGGAGAGAATCAGCGACAACATTACCAAGGTTAGTTTCGCGAACACGAACATCCATACGGTCACCACTAAGTTTAACTGGACTATTTTCGATAACTACTTTCGAAGAATCTGCCTTGTACTTAGCTTGGATGTCATCAATCATAGTTTTAACTGTTGGGTTAACTTGATAATTCTTCTTAGCTTCGTCGTGTGAAATCACGCCATGTGACAAGATACGGTCAGAATTATAAACGACGCGGCCGACATTGTTAAGGTAGCTACCAGTTTGGTTGTAAGTGACATTATCGCCGTATGTCGCTGTGTGAAGAGTGTGTGAGTGACCATCAAGGACAAGAACACGTTTTCCTTTCAAAGGTGCATAGTTTGAAAGAGCTTCTGCCAATGTTGATCCACGCCATTCAACTGGAGTTGTTGTATCTATACCCAAGTGACTAAGGACAATATAAGTCTTGTATTCCTTACCTTCAGCACGAGCATTTGATTCCACTTGGTCAACAACAGCTTTAACCTCAGTAATAGGATCGGTGAAAGAGACACCAGTGATATTACGTGGGTGTGTCTTAGTAGCTGTCTCAGGTGTAGTAACACCAATAACAACTACTTCATCACCATCAACACCAGGTGTTTTGTCAACGATTGTAGATGGTTGGAAAAGACGTACGCCGTCCACATAAACGTTAGATGTGATGATTGGGAAATTGATTTGTTTGCTCAAACGACGCAATTGGTCAAGACCAAAATCGAACTCATGGTTACCCACTGTCATGGCATCAAAACCAACAGCATTCATGACGCTTGCCATGTCCTCACCCTTAGAGCTGTTTGAGATTGGAAGACCTTGGAATGAGTCCCCAGAGTCAAAGACAAGGGTTGTTCCTTTTGAACGAGAATCATTGACGATACCAGACAAAAGGGCATCACCAATAACTCCGTTACGATCATCTTCAACCATACGACCATGAACATCGTTGGTGTGAAGAACAGTTACAGTGTCGTTGCTGGCACTTGTGCTAGCATTTGTCACGACTTCTGTTGTAGGAGTTGCGGCTGCAGTTGCTGTTTCACTGGCTGTGGCAACTGGTGTTTCGCTTGTTTCAGCTGTTGAAGCAGTAACAACTGATGTTGAACTAGCTACTGGAGCTGCAGACTCACTTGTTGCAGTAGATATCGCATTGGTAGTTGCCTCTGTAGCTACTACTGCAGTGCTTGGTGCTGTTACAGCTGCATGAGTTTCTACCTCGTCAGCTTGGACAGCATTAGCCAAGATGGCAGTTGAGACGAGTAGGGTTGATAGTGTCGTTGCAACGACTGTTTTCTTCTTCATTCCAAAAGACCTTTCTGATTTTTAAACCGCTTTTATTATACCACATTTATAAGATTAGAATTAAATAAATTTCAATATTTTATTAGATATTCAAACAATTTTTTCAAAAATCAATAGGTAGCTAAACGTTTTTCAAGATAGCCTTGAAACATTTCGAGAATAAAGCTCAAAGTCCAGTAAATGAGGGCGATTAGGATATACATAGACATGTAGTCATACTCACGCCCACCGATAATCTTAGCATTTTGGAAAATGTCAGGCACTGTAATCATAGCAGCCAATGAGGAACTCTTAACCATATCAATAATAACATTACCAAGAGGAGCTACTGCTATACGCATAGCCTGAGGTAAGATAATCCGACGGATAATAGATTTCTGAGGAAGACCAAGAGAGCGAGCTGCTTCCCACTGCCCCTTATCTACAGCAACTATGGATGAACGGAAAATCTCTGCCATATAAGCGGCACTAACACAGGAGAAGCCAATAAAGGCACAAAGAAGGGCAGGTAGCTGAACACCAACATAAGGCAAACCAAAGTAAAGAATGAAGAGCACGACCAACATAGGAACCCCACGCATGATGGAAATATAAATGCGGGCTGGATACTTTAACCAAGGCTTTTGAGACATTCGCATAAAGGCAAGGATGATAGCAAAAACATTCCCAACCATAAAGCTTAAAAGCGAGATTCCTAAGGTATAAGGCAGACCTGATAGGACATAAGGAATGCTTTTTAGAATCAGTGAAAAATCAATAATCATAAGTCTAACTTTCTAAACATTTCTTTAGCAAATAAGCGATCCAATTGGATCGCTTATATTATTCAACATCAGAGATATCAATCTCAGTATAGTCAACTTTTGTTTTCTTTGTAACATCTTGACCAGCAAAGAATTTCTCTGAAATCTTGGTAAGGGTACCATCTTTCTTCATGTCTTTGATGGCTTTGTTGACCTTTTCTTGAAGGGTTTTATTCTTCAATGAGAAGGTAAAGCTTGTTGAGTAAGGGTTACTGTAGATACCGTCATTAATCTTAACTGGGTACTTGTCTTTGATAGCGGCTACTGCCATCTTTTGCAAATAGTAATCGTTGACGATAACGTCTGTACGCCCATTTACCAAGTCTTGCATGTAAACGTCATTGGTAACATTATCATATACGACGAGTTCAGCACCCATTTTTTTGGCAATCTTCATGTACTTTGTACTTGCAGCACCGGCTGCCTTTTTGCCTTTGAGATCCTTCCATGAAGAGATTCCAGAATTATCCGATTCACGAACGACCATTGAAGTGAAGGAATACTTGTATGGTTCAGAACGTAAGAATTTTTTAACATTCTTGTTGTCGTCTTCGAGTGAGTAGTTAGCGATATCGACTTGCCCACTATTTACAGCAGTAAGCATGCCATCTACACCCATCTCAGTGAATTCAATTTTCAATTTAAGACGTTTTCCAACTTCTTTGAGAATCTCAACGTCATAACCAGTCAAATTATTCTTATCATCGTGATAGGTTTGTGGGTAAAGTGTTCCAGCAGTCGCAACCTTGATGCTACCACGTTTCTCAATCTTTTCCCAGTTCTTCTCACCTGTACTTTGTGACGAGCAGGCAACCAAAAAGACCGCAGCCAAAATTAAGCTAAAAACGGCGAAAAATCTCTTTTTCATCTATGTGTGTCTCCTTAAAACAAATAATAAAGTTAAGTTAAAAACTTATAATTTTAGACTACACTATTTGAAAGGGTTTTACAAAAAATTGAACCGAGAATGAGTATAGCTAGCTAAAAACCGAACCTTCTTCCATTTGTTGGGCCAAGTGTAAGAGGAGGTCTTCTCTTCCCTTGGCGGCTGTCAGTTGAACACCAAGGGACAGCCCTTGCCCATCACGATAGACAGGTAAAGAAATCGATGGTTGTCCCGTCAGGTTAGCTTGTTGGGTGAAAGGCGTCCAATCTAAACTATCCGCAAACATATCCCAAATAAGTTCTTGTTGCTTTGGCCAATCAAACTCAGACATATGCTTGAGTTGGTTCTGTAGGCTTTCAGAGAGGGCAAACTGCCCATGCTTAGGTGCCACATCCGCAACTGTAGGAGTCAGAAGAATATCGTAAGACTCATGAAAATTCGCCATCTGATGGCTATACTGGTCCCACTGAGTTAGGACTTTAGAGTAAACTTTGGCAGGAATCTTTTGCCCAGATTGGAAAATGGCCCAAGTCATCAACTCCATATCTTCAAGCGTCATCTGACGTCCCAGACCAGCCTCTATACCATCAAACATGGTAGCCGTCTCAACACTATTCATGATGTAGTAAGACTGCATAGCTTCAATCCCATTCAAGGGCTGATAGGTGATTTCATGGACATGATGTCCTAGACTTTCTAATGCTCTAGCAGCCTTTTTTGTCGCCGCAATAGCAGATTCTGATACCTTACCACCAATAGGAGAGACAGTAGAAAAAGCAATCTTCAGAGGTTGAACTGGTTTATCTAAAGAATCTTTGTCAAGTTTGGGCAAGATAAAGGGACTTTCCATCTGACACGTCTGCATATGATAAAGCAAGCATTTTGTATCTCGAACAGACTTAGTCAAAGCAAACTGGACAGAGGCTCCCTGCCATCCACGAAACGAACCAGGACCGACAGGAATTCGTCCTCTGGTAGGCTTGAGACCGATTAGGCCGTTAAAGGAAGCTGGAATTCGAATAGAGCCCCCACCGTCACTAGCTGGGGCCAAAGGAGAAATGCCAGAGCTCACAATAGCAGCCGCACCGCCACTTGAGCCACCAGCATTACGCCTCACATCATCAGGTAGATTGACAGGACCATGAATCTGAGCATCACTGATATTTTTGAAGCCAAACTCAGGAGTGCTAGAACGTCCTAAAATAATAAAGCCCAATTCCTCAAGTTTCTTAACATAATTATCCGTTTCCTTAGCCCGATAACTTGTAAATAGGCGAGAACCCGCTGTTGACGGCTCACCAGCTTGCTCCTGACCTAAATCCTTTAGGAAAATTGGGACACCAGCAAAAGGTTTATCTGAAAAGTCTCTAGTTTCTGCTTCTTCTAAAGCTTTCTCGTAACGTTGACTGACGATAGCATTGATTTTAGTATTCGTCCTTTCCGCTTCACTTATAGTATCCTTTACTAGTTCTCGGGGACTGACCGTCTTATTTCGCACGGCCTCAGCCATTGCCGTTGCATCTGACCACTCATTTACTGACATCTTATATTCTCCCTGCTTCTATTACTTCCTAAATTATACTAAAAAAAACGAAACGCCTGAAACGTTCCGCCTTCAATCATGATATTTAGTCTTGCCAAGTTTCTTGGTTTTCTTTAAATTTTTTCAAGAGTTGAAGTCCGTCTGCTGTGATGTAGCCTTGCACTTTAGCCACTTTGATCAACTCAGTGTAGTTTGAAAGAGTGACCAATTTCACGCCAGCATCAGCGAAGTTTTTCTCAGCTTTTGGCAATTCGTAAGTGAAGATAGCCACAACACCGATAACATCAGCCCCTTCACGCTCTGCAGCTGCTACAGCATCAAGTACTGATCCACCAGTTGAAATCAAGTCTTCAACAACAACCATTTTTTCGCCTTTAACCACACGACCTTCGATTTGGTTACCAGCACCGTGATCTTTTGGTTTGCTACGGATATAGGCAAATGGAAGGTTCATCTTGTCAGCGATGATAGCACCGTGAGGAATACCAGCAGTTGCAGTACCAGCAATCACTTCTACTTCAGGAAATTCTTCCTTAATTTTTTCCACAAAACCATTTTCGATAAGTGTACGAGTTTCTGGATAAGACAAAGTAATACGATTGTCTGTGTAGATTGGTGATTTGATTCCTGATGCCCATGTAAATGGTTCTTCAGGTTTAAGGTAAACAGCCTTGATATCAAGCAAGTCAGATGCGATTTGTGATGCTAATGTCATAATTATTATCCTCCGTAAAGCGTTTTCTACTCTTTATTATAACCTAATTCGGTCTATTTTCCTATGAAATAAGGTCTTTTTGAAAATTTATTGACCGGTCCATTGAGCCTTGATGTCTTGATAAGCTGCTACTGGATCATCAGCTTGTGTAATTGGACGACCAACAACAATGTAATCTGAACCAATTTGGCGCGCATCGGCAGGTGTCATGACACGTTTTTGGTCACCAACTGCTGCTCCTGCTGGACGAATACCAGGTGTCAAACAAACGAAATCTTCATTTGTTGCTTCTTTGATTTTTTCTACTTCGTGTGCTGAGCAAACAACACCATCAAGGCCTGCTTCAGCAGTCTTTTTAGCATAATGAACCACTGATTCTTGAAGTGTCGTTTGGATATTTTGGAAATCATGCATTTGCTCTTCAGAGGTAGAGGTCAACTGAGTTACAGCAATCAAGATTGGACCATCACCCAAGCCTTCACGCGCAGCCTTCATCATTTCCACACCACCAGCTGCATGCACATTAGTCATATCAACGCCAAGGTTAGACAAGACACGCATAGCTGATTTCACAGTATTTGGAATATCGTGAAGCTTAAGGTCCAGGAAAACACTATGACCAAGCTCTTTAACGTAGCGTACAATCTCAGGACCAGCCGCATAGTAAAGTTCCATACCAATCTTCACATAGAGCTTTTCATCAGCAGGAAACTTAGCAAGGAAAGCCTTCACATCCTCAAAAGTCGGGAAATCAAGGGCAATAACAGGACGATTTTCTCTCATTTCTTATATCCTTTCACACAAAAAACCTCCGCCAGTCAGCGAAGGTTGCACGAAAATAGGGCAGTCCCTACCCTTTAGTGATGCCGTAGCATCTCAGTACACCTTTCTCGCCTCTCTGGACTCGATTAAAGGTTCAGTTCAATTTGTTTTATTATAGCGCTTTTATATGGGAATGTCAAAGGGGGATGACACCCAAATATCTATTCAAGCATCTTTATAAGCTCTTCATTTTGTTTGTCATAATAGTTAAAATAGCTTGAATCAATACCCAAACACTCAACAAGAAGCAATCGCAAGTTTTCAGAAAGTTGTTTTAACTTCTTACGACTTAATAATCGCGTATCAATTTCTGACAAACCGTGAGCAACTTTATTTCGTTCCCCATTCAAACTTAAAATACCATTTATCGCTGTTTGAAGCTGAGAATCATATTCATAGAACTCAAGGATATTCAAGTAAGATAATAGATTAAGTGTTGATTGTACTGAAAAAATGCGTTCTTCAGTGTCTTCAATACCCCTAGATTTTTTCATTTTCTTATCAATATCGTCTAAAATTGCCTCACAATCAGGAAAATCTGGATTAAGTTTAGGCAGATTGCCATCAAATACGATTAAGCCCTCATGATCTTTTTTGATGGTTTCTTCGATGACAAATTCAGCAAGTGATTTTGCCTTAATCAAGACATCAGCAATATGCTCACGTTCTTTTAAAACATCAATCATCAAATAGTAATTCAAAGCCTTCTTTTGGGAATCATCGAGAGGAAACGATAGGATATCTGAAAGAATCGACTGATTTTTGAATACACGTGAAAAATCGTTTAGCTTCTCACGAATATAAGCAATTCTCTTTTTAGAAAGTAATTTATTATATTCTTTTCGATTGATTATCGCTTCTGCTGCTTGATAATCAAAGGAAGCAATTAAACTTCTAAGATGACGTTTGACTAATGCTTGCGTGAACTTCTCAGATTTATCTTTAATACTTCGGTCAACAAAATCTAGACTATTATCTTGATTTTCCACAATAAGAGCATTTATCTCAGTGTTGGTCAGAGGCTTGTATTCTCTGTTTGCTCCTTTTTTAGGAGTAGCAACCTGAATAGCTTGAGTATTATAGTCATTGATACGGTTAAGGGCAAAGAGAGCCGAAATAATTTGTGGTGTACCTGATGATAAGTTTAAGATGATTTCGTCATCGTCATTAGTATACTTTTGAACAATCAGCCCCATTACTTCATACATTTTGTCGAAAAGAAAGACTTCGTCGTTATTCAAGATTGTAGAGTCAATTTCAATGATAGGGTTATAGCCTTCGATTGAGAGCAAGACCTTATTTATCAAATCTTGTTTGACCAACATTTCTTGACTATATACAAGGACAATCTTGTCAGGTCTATAATTTCTTGCGATATGAAGTAAAGCTGCATCGTGATTATTACTTATAGGACCGGTTGTTCCTACAGCTGAGATTAAAATTTTCAATTTGAATTACCTCTTTAGTTCAACTTAGTTAATAATTTCTTATTCAAATCCTGATAAAAATTAAAATCACTCTGGCTAAAATGGTATTGTTCTCTAACTAGAGTTTTTAAGGTTTTCATAGCTATCCCCAGTTGATTAACTGCATCTGAGTCCAAAGGACTTAAGCTGTGGGCAACCGTATTTCTAGAAGAATTCATCTCAATAATTGGAGCGATTGTTTTTCTAAGTTTAAATTCTCTTGTTGCTTTTAAAAGTTTACTGTAATCAAAGAGACTTAGATAATATTTCTGAATACTTTCACAATAATCATCGATTAAACCTGGGTTTCTTTTTTCAATATAGTCTTCCAAAATAAACTCAGTTAAGTTTTTTATTCGTATAAAACTTTCACTTACGTTCCCACGTTCTCTTTGCAGTTCAATAGTCAAATAGGCACTAAGAATTTTTTGTTCTTCTTCGTTAAACTTTTTATGACGCAACCCTTGCGGAACATCTTGTTTTGACAGACAGTTGACAACATCACGGATTTCTTTTCGAACACTTTTTAGATTTGGGAAATCTGATAATTGGTCTAGGATGTCTAGTGCCGCCTTATAGTCAAACTTCTCGATAAAATCTCGAGCAGTCTTCTTCAAGAGAGCCTGACTAAATTTTTCGGCATTATCTTCAATCGTTCGGTCGATAAAATTGACTTTATTATCTTCATTGACTTCGATGAGTTCATCAATGTTCTCATCATTATCATGACCGATGTTCTCGTTTGAAGCGTGTTCAGGACTCGAAACTTGAACCGCTTTGACATTGATGCCATTTAAACGGTTAATCACAAATAGAGCAGATTTGATTTGAGGTGTTGCACTAGAAAGATTTAAGATAAATTCATCTTCTGTAGTATAGTATTCTTGCAAAATATCAGAGAAACGTTGAAACATCACATCAAAAATATGAACCTCATTATCACTAATAATGGAATCATGAATTATGAGTTCAGGCTCATAATCAGGCGCAATAGAAAACAAGGCTTTTTCAATATTACCTTGTTTTTTTGCAGTATGTTCTGAAAAAATCAATATAACTTTTTCGGGACGATATTTTCTTGCAATATGAATTAAGGCGCCATCATGAAAATTTCTAAAAGGGTCTGTGTCACCTACAGCTGATATAAGTACTCTCATTTATCAATCTCCTTAATCATGAAATTAGCTTTCCCCATTTCATAAAAGGACTCGTGGTTCTTGATTAATGAATGATTACCAGATGGAATTTTAACCGTTTTAAGAGGTGCTTTTGTGAGCTTAAGAACACCTTTTTTAACCATTTTAGTTTTCATTCGACTGTATCGTCTTTGTAAAATACCATCAGCCTGCTCAAATAGAGTCTTTGTCCAAGCACCGCTCCCTGCACCTAAATAAATTGGGTATTGTAGATTGGCTTGAATCTTATCATCAGGAAATTCAGATAGGAAAAATGCTTTATAGTCTTTATAAAACGCTTGTGCCCTCTTACCTAATTCTTCAATCAATCTTCCAGCTTCATCAGTGGTTGTTGTAATCTCAAAATCAATTTTAGTTAATGGAGAAATTGATTCTCTATACAAAGGAAGTGGTTTAGCTTTGTTGGTTTTCGCTGAATAATCCCATTTCTGGACCAAGATAAGACTCTTATTATCAAAAGGCTTACTATCACTCACACGGATTGCATTAAACAAATCATCGTATTCTTTACCCTTTTTGGGTCCCCAAGGGATAAGGTTTTTATTCTCTTTGGGAAATCTTCCAAAGTCATTTACAGCATTTTCATTATTCCATTTAGGATTAGTATTCATTAAAATAGTCCGAATAGCACCTTTTAATGAGCTACCAGGAATGTAGGGATTCCCAAAAGCATCTCGAATAAACTTATTAACTTCGTTAATAGCTCCGGCTGAATTAGGGTTTCTGTCCGATTCTAAACCTGTTTCAGAGATACTATAACCTCCAAAAGAACGCTCTGCAATTCGGTTATCATTTAAGAAAGAAATAAGACGGTTATTACGTGCGTTTGGACGAGTTTGAATCAGAAATGCCTCAAACTTTTCAGCAAGCCTCTTTTCTACCATTTGATTATAGAATTTCCCCATGTCAGGAAAGTAAAACTTCTTATTTTCATAGATAAATTCTCTAGAGGTATATTTCTCTCCATTACCAATATGAACCGGAGCAAGTGTCAGGAGGCTCAATTTAAATGTTCTATAGTCATTTTTCATTTTTATACCTCCAATTTAAAGAAGAGTGGTTTAGCATAATTTAAAACAGCATGAGGGAAATTAAGTGGTCTCACATCGACAATCTGCCCTTCAAATGTTTTACTAAAAGTTGAGCCAGAAGCAAATTTGTAAAGATCTTGCTTACGATAATTCTCATTAGTAGCATGACTAAATGCAAAACCACTCGATTTAGTTAATAAGTAATGACCATGTTCCATTGCTTCTTCAAGGTCAGCATCTACAGGAAGTGCTGTCGTAAGGCTCATCACTTTATCTGAATGATTCTTAGTCAGTCTATCTGACAATTCAAGTGGGATATTTTGAATATCTAACTCAAAACGACCATAACCACTTGAACGCTTTCCACCAAGACCTGAATACTGAAGACTAGTCATCAACTCATTAAGCAAATCAGATTCGTTTGCAATGACGTAAAGCGAGGTATCGTTTGAAAATCTGGTTGTAGCAACCTGATAGAGATTGCCATCCTTATGTGGTTGATTTTTTGTCACAGTATCAATGACAGCATGCTCTTCATTTTCAAATAAATCTCCATTGAGATAATCGTCAAGATTTTCTAAAGCAAGAAATTGCAATTTCTTAGACAATTTTGCTTGACGACGAACCTCTTTGACATCAACTGATTGATCTATTTGGTCATGTTTGGGATAACCGATAGGCTTCGGCAAAAAGGGACCAAATTGAAATGGGAAGGCATCTGTGAGCGTGAAATCGTCTTGGTTGGCTTCCGCAAGAAATGCATCGAGTTTTCCCATTTTTAGGGCTTCTAGCACTAGGGCTGAGAAGATACGGTCTGCTGAGAATGTTAATTTTGAGCTATCAAGAGTGCCCGAACCAAAATGAGCATTCTGAAAGGTCATAATATACAGTTTATAGGTCATATTAGACCTCCGCAGTTAAAAGTTCATTTAATGTTTTAACATCATAATTTCCAAATACGGTAGTAGCTTTGAGGTTTACAAAAGCAACTTTACCGTAACCTCGAGATCCAGAACCACCAAGATAATCAAGTTCAAGTAGTTTTAATCCATCTCGAATTACTTTGAAATCTTCCTCGACTTGATTTTCATTCTTGTCTGTAATTTCATAAATCAACTCGAAATCAAAGGTACTGTTACGAATAGCACGTTCAATTTGTCTTGGATTGGCTTCGGCTGTAATACGGTCAATTGTATTTTCAAATTTTACTTCTGTATAACTTCTTACTCCAAGAGAGTCTAGCTCATCAGCGTTTGACAAGAAGGCATCACGAAAAATTAAGCGGCCCATTTTAAATCGTTTATCTTCACTATTTCCAAATAAACGGCTAAGAATATCACTGTCGTCGCTTGGTTTCTCAGCTACCTTTTCATTATAAACCTTGGCAAGAAGCGTTCTCATTTTTCCTTTGAGACTTGAACCAGGAATGATTGGTAGGTTAGTAATAGGATCTTTAATAACAGGCGAATCGATAGCACCGATGGCAGCAAAAGCATTACTAGCCCCAATATGAAGGCCTGTCTCTAAACGAATTTGAGCTGAAAATTTAATCTTAGCGAATGTCATTAATCTTTACCTCCATAAAACTTGAAATAGGCCACTAGTGCTTCCATATATCTACAAAATCTTTGAAGTGTCTCTCTATCTTTAATTTCCTTAAGCGCTTCAAGAATTTGGCCTTTTTCTACCAAATCCTTAACAGGGAAGAATGTCTGTCTATTAACTCTTACAGAGTTTCTTCCAGACTGATAGACGAATTGTACTCTTAAATAGGAAACATCATTTATTAATTCATCAAACTTTCTCTCTTTACTTCTATCATATAAAGAACTACATAAGGATAATAAATTTCTAATTTGTGACGTTGTTAGTAAATAATTCCCTTTATTATCCTTTTCAAGTAATGAAATAGCACGTTCTGCTTTATCTACATAATTCTCATCAGTTAAAATTGCCATGTATTAATCCTTCCTAATTTCATAAACATAGAGAAGCAAAGCTAATTCCGCCTCTTTACGGTCTGATTCATTGTTTGTATACCATTTGAAGAATAATTTCTTGAATTGTTTGAATTTATCTCTTTCTTCTTTGTCTGTTAACTCTTCCAGACGTGTCAAATAGTAAGCTAATCGGGCAACATTCATCTTTTCTTCACTCTCGTAGTTTCGAAGCAATTCAATCAATTTATAAATGAAATTCTTACCTCGTTCATCTTGGTGATTAAAGAAATAGCGAATCTGCTCTAACTTATCGTCGTAAATATTCGTGATAAACTGGTCAAATTTAAAGGTATAGTCTGTACTAAAGAGTGAAATACTATCTTTCTTATTATCATTCCCATTATCCTTAGCTGCTTCTTCTAGCTCCCCTGTTTGATGTGCCATCAAGCTAATAGGGGTCTTATCAGCAAACAGACCGATACCAGCTGAGAGTGTTAGCTTTCCATTTGTCCATATAATGAAGTTCTGACGGAGTTCAACAGTAAAGGCAATAATATCTTGCCAAGATCCAATAGCAAAAACATCGTCCCCGCCGGCATAGATGATAGAGAGCTTCTTATCACTAGCAAACTGGTTAATAAAAACCTTGAAGAAAAGACTCATGCTTCGTGAGAAAGTGGCTGAGCGTGATAGGGTACTATATTGCCCATTTCCTTGTTGGGAGAAGCCGGCCATAAAAGCAGCTCCCAAATCATCCACGTCAAGACGTACAACAGCTAAACGTTTAATACCTAATTTGTTTTCATTTTTAGATAAATCAGCATATTTATCAATAGTTGTGAATTGGTAATCTCCAACAAAAACATGGGTTGCCTTGATCGTACCAGCCTTATAGTCATTTTTGACATAGACACGGGAAAAAGATTCTTGGCTTAGCTTTTCAAATGCAACACCTTTAAGACAGGCATTCGGACCAATAGGAAGCCCTCCATTTTCAGTGATAATGAAATGATCATGGGCAATCTCTTTAGAAAATTGATACAAGCCTCGGCAAATGTCACACACTTTCTGGTCATGATAAGAAACTAAATTCTCAACGGAATGACAAATCTCACACTCTCTTTCAGAAGATTTACCACCCCTGTTCAACAACATAAGGGTTTGATAATCATACCTTGAGATTTTTTTCTCAGAAATCATGCGACTAGCCTTTTGATAGACCTGTCTATAGCTTTCAGGTGAGTTCAGTTCGCTCATGATATCCTTAGCCGCAAAGCTTCCCCAACCAAAGGCAACATATAATCTGGTTTGGAAATTTGCCAATAAAAATTGATTGAAATCTTTTTCAAATTGAACGAGTGTTTCTACCGTTTTTTCAGTATTGGCTAGGACAAAGTAAGCATGTCCTCCACCGACATAGAGCAAGTTAGCCCGATTGAGGCCAAGTTTATCAAGTAAACTATCTGCTATATACTCGCTCATAAAGTCAAGATACAAAGAACGAGCCTTCAATTGCTTAGCAGCACCACTGGTCGCTATATTATAGATGAAGTCTTGAATCCCTGATAAGTCAAAGCTAGCTAGGAGAAATGCTTCTTCCTCATAAAAAGCTGATGCTTTAGTAAACAAGTCCTCTTTATAGTTATGACGACCTTTGTCTTCCAAGTGATCATAGATGGCTAGAGCAAAAGCTGCTGTCAGACGACTATGCTCAGCAAGTGAAATATCAGCGATTTCCTTAGTATTAGTCGAAGATGGCACAAAAGAGAGGGTTGCTTCGAACAGATTTAACAAAGAATCCATTTGTGCTTGATTAAACTCAAATTCTGCCAATTCATTTTTGATACGCGTCGCAATCGCCGCATAATCACCTTTTGAGAAAGGTTCATAGGTTGCCGACGCAAAGTTAGGTTCAGATTTCAAGTTTAGAACCGTCGGTTTAAAATAGCGTTTATCCGTTTGAGCTCCAAAAACATTAAAAATATCAGCCTGGTTTGTATAGGTATCCCAAATCTTAGCTGATGCATCCTCGTCACTCTCCTCATTTGACTGTCTTCTGTCGACACCTGATGCGATGTTATCAGCGATATAAGTTATGTAAGCGAGATGGTCATTGCTAAGTTTATCACTCTGGTAGTTAGCCATGTGATATCTAATTTGATCTGAAATGACCTGATTATCAGTAATCTCATCAAACCAATCCGCGCCTACCAGGGCGTGTTTTTTTCGTTCTCCTGTCGCCCTTTGAATGACCTTACCGATATCATGCAAAAGAGCTCCGTAAAATAAATCAATCTTTTCTTTCTTCAAGCTTTATCCCTCCCATACCGAGACTCGTTTTCATGCCAAGACCTGAATATTCACCGAATGTTAGAAGCATTTTGACATAAGCTTTTAGAGTTTGAGCGCCTTGTACTTTAAAGGTTAACCTTCCTCTAAAGGCAGGAATTCTTTGCCCGTGCACCCTGAAATAACTCGTCTCCAAGCGATAATTCGTGATTGTGCTGTGTTCAGATAGGTAATCTAAGGTATCCTCTTCAATTTCAGGCTGATTTTCAACTAACCTTCCATACTTTTGCATCAAACTTTGAAAAATCAAACGCATAGACGGGAAGATGACGTAGGAACCTTGTGATTTGAAACCTGTCGGAGTCTCAAAAATGATTGAAAAATAGGTTTGATTGTCCTCGCTATTGAAAATCTCTAACAGTTTATCTGCTCCTAACTCCTGAATCTCAACTTTTTCGACACTGAGTTTAGGCAAGTCATTTAAGGACACCTCTTTTATCTTTAATAAGGTCATAAAAACCTTATCCTCGAGGTCATCTGTGAGCATATGCACAACCCACTGCGTGTCTTCTTTCCCTTGGATTACCTTGGTCGCATAGGGATTTGTTTGCTGCTGATGCAGATAATCAACATAGTCACTATCCAACTGCTCCATCAAGAAGCCATGAAATTTAACAGCTAAATCTTGTGCAGGATGGTCGATCCTTTTAAAAGTAAATACTAATTTTTTCATTCGACTCCTTCATCTTTGTATGAAAAAACCCCAAAAGCTGAAAGTACTTTTCACCTCATTGGGGCGCCCTTAATGTGCTTTTAGTCTAACACTTTCTGGAAGCGGTGTCAAGACTGTTTTCAAAATTTTCAAAAAAGTCCTCTCGCGAGGTATGTAGGGTTATATCAAATCTAAGGCAACTCCTAAACTCTACAACCTTACGTTACCGTCCCCTCTCGAGGTAGGTAGATTTTTATCAAGAACAACAATGGAAGAACAAAAAAATAATACTGTTTCCGCCCCCTCTCGAGGTAGATAGGGTTATATCAAAACATTAATGATCTTTTTGAAGCATATTTAGCAGGTTTCCGTCCCCTCTCGAGGTAGATAGGGTTATATCCGTACTTTACCAAGTACTGCACCAAGAACGAGTGAAACTCCTGCGTTTCCGTCCCCTCTCGGGGTATATAGGTTTAAAGAACTAAATAATAGGATTGATTACATTGAGTAACCGTCCCCTCTCGAGGTACATAGGTTTATATCACAGTAGCTTTAACCACTACGCCAGACAATCCACGTGTTTCCGTCCCCTCTCGAGGTGAATAGGTTTATATCTAAACAATTGGAGGTCAACGATGTTTGACAAAGATTTTGTTTCCGTCCCCTCTCGAGGTATATAGATTTATATCCCAGCAAGGAACAGTACGATAGCGTTAATGTCGGGGAGTTTCCGTCCCCTCTTGGGGTGGATAGGTTTATATCTGAACGAATTAATTAATGAAACGTTAAACGAAAAGTTACCGTCCCCTCGCGAGATGAGTGGGTTTATATCGCATTTGGCAATATCACTATTTATGCTGCATCTGTGTTTCCGTCCCCTCTCGAGGTAATTAGGTTTAT
>NZ_KV809625.1:8717-32678 GCF_001812625.1 Streptococcus sp. HMSC064H09 | reverse complement strand
TCCGTCCCCTCTCGAGGTAATTAGGTTTATATCGGTGGGGGTTCTTACATGTTGGAAATGCGATTTAAGGTTTCCGTCCCCTCTCGAGGTAATTAGGTTTATATCAAGGGATGAAATGGGGTAGACGTAAACACAATAAGGTTTCCGTCCCCTCTCGAGGTAATTAGGTTTATATCACTACAAGAATGGATTAACAACCAGTCAGAAGACTGTTTCCGTCCCCTCTCGAGGTAATTAGGTTTATATCGAAAATTGCTACGCTGGTCGTTTTGCTATCGTAAAGTTTCCGTCCCCTCTCGAGGTAATTAGGTTTATATCCCCATATCTTGTGCTCTAGACAGTTGCTAGAGACACAAGATGTAGGACCTACTGGAAACACTATCTATATTGTACCATATGATTACAGGCCTATAAAGGCTTAGAAGAAGAGAATGTCATCTAATTTTTCAGCACTATTGTAGGGGCTAAAACTAGTCACCTCTTCTTTGGTTGTCACATATACGATTATGCTGTCTTCTTCATCAGCCTTATAGAAGCTCTCGATATCCTTAAGGAGAGACTGATAATCATTTCTTGACAGGTCGACCTCGAAACAGGATTTTTGCACCCTCACGCCATAACCTTCAAGTAACTTGGAGAGTTTAAGTCTACGTTTGTTACTTCGGATATCATAAATAATCAGACAAAACATGGTTTTTTGTTTGGCAAACTCACGTTCTTCTTCACTGAGATTAAAATAAAGTCCCATTAATGCCCTCCTGTGTAACTTGTCTCATAAAGACTAGGGTCCAGTTCTCCAAAAGCCCTAATCAAACTCTTGATTTGCCTATCTGCTGTATAAAGAAAAGAATAGCGTTTTTTGTCTAACTCAATATACTGATGGACTTCTAATATTCTTGAACGTAAAGCCCGTGCAAAGATTTCTCTGCCTTCATCAGTGAGTATGAAGTCTTGATCCTTATTTTCAAAATGACTTAAAAGAAGTTTACCATTTCGTATCAACTCCATAAGCGTATTATCGACGATGATAGGTCTCCATTCTTCCATTAAATCACTGGCCAAGGTCGCATGATGCTGATGATGCTTGTGAATTACCCCAAACCCCAAGCTTAGCCCGTTTTTCTTAATCAGCCCCATAAAGCACGAGTATAAGATACCATAGCCAAAATTGAGGGCACTGTTAAAACAATCTTGCGCAGGCCGTCTACTCCTACCATTAAAATGGAAGTCATCAGGAACCAGTAAATTCAGATAGTAAAAATAGGATTTCGCAAGGCGACCTTCGTAACCCATAATTTCTGTAATGGAATAAGCCTTCTGAATATCATTGACACTATCTTCAAATCTTGAATAATCCAAGGTATCTAGTAGACCATCCGTATCAAACTCTCTAAGTAAGGCAATTTGATGCCTTACCTTTGTCGTAGCAATACTCCTCGCAACCTCTAAACGGAAATCCTCTTCAAAATAAGCCTTTGCTTGCAACTCTTGCTTTTGAAATTCATCCTGCCTGTGGGATTCAATACTAGAAATAAATTGACCGACGTTTGAAAAATAGTAAACATTCACCTTGTTCTTTGATAAAGCTTTGATGAGTTGGGTGGTTAGTTGTGCATTACCAAAAAGTAACACATTATTAACGAGTGAAATAGACACTTCTTTGACAATCTCTTTATTATCATTTTTTATGATAATTCTTTGTTCGGATAAGGACAGGTAATAATTGGACCTTTGAATATATAAATCGCTCATAAGCTACCTCTGAGTATTTCATGGCATATATTATATCACCACAATTCTAATCGTCAATATATTCTAATATTTTATCTAAAAAATGAAGCCCTAACGATAGGACTTCGATTTTTATTTATTGTAAAGAGATTACTTTCCTTATTTCCCCAACAACTCTGTTCGAACTTCTTTGCGCAAGTCCTCAAGAGTTGTAATGCCATACTTGTCCATGACCTCAGGGAGACGGTCAATGATTTTAGGGCAGGCATAGGGATCTGCGAAATTGGCTGTTCCGACACCGATAGCTGAGGCACCAGCGATGAACATTTCGATAGCCGCTTCGGCACTGTCGACGCCACCCATACCGATGATTGGGAGGTCTGACGCTAGAGCAACTTGGCGGATGAGTTTAAGGGCTACTGGGAAGACAGCTGGCCCTGACATACCACCTTGACCATTAGCAATGATAGGTTTGCGAGTCGCCAAGTCATAGCGTGTACCAACCAAGGTGTTAATCATAGTGAAGCCTGTCGCACCGGCATCTTCGACTGCCTTGGCTACACTTGTGATATCAGCCACGCTTGGTGTCAGTTTGACATAGACGGGCACATCAGAATGAGAGACACTGGCTTTTACGGCTGCGTAGGCAAGCTCTGGGACTTGTCCGATGAGAAGGCCGTTATTGCCATGGTCTACGTTTGGACATGAGATATTAAGCTCGATAGCCTTGACGTTGCTAGCTTTGGAAATCTTGTGAGAGACTTCCGCATATTCTTCGTTAGAAAATCCAGCTACATTGGCAATGATTGGAAGCCCAGGATAATGCTCCTGCAACCAAGGTAGTTTTTCAGACAAGACAGCATCAGCACCAGGATTTTGCAAGCCAATGGCATTAAGCATGCCTGATGGTGTCTCAGCCACACGTGGTGTTGGATTACCAAAACGAGGGTTGGCAGTTGTTGCCTTAATCATGATAGAACCTAGTTTGTCCAAATCATAATACTTGGCGTACTCTTGCCCAAAACCAAAGCAACCTGAGGCTGGGATAATGGGATTTTTCAAGTCGAGCCCTGGAAGGCTAATAGCTAAACGATTTTCTGATTTAGTCTCTGACATGGTAACCTCCTAGACGATGACTTTTCCGGTGGGGAAGACCGGCCCTTCCTCGCAAACACGAAGATTTTTGGCATCCGACTCTCCTTTTACGTGAACCACACAGGCATAGCAAGCACCCATACCACAAGCCATGCGAGCTTCCATAGAAACATAGGCATGAGGATGATTTTCAAACTTGCTATCGACATATTTAAGCATGCCTGGAGCTCCGCAACTGTAAACGGCATCTGGAGTCCAGTCGAAACCATCAATAACCGTCGAAACGTAACCCTTGATACCGTATGAACCGTCATCAGTGGTCACATAAACATCACCACAAGCCTTGAGCTTGTCCTCCAAGATGACGGCTTTCTTATTGGCAAAACCAATCACAGACACGACTTCCACACCTTTAGCCTTCAACTGCTTAGCCGTCTCAACCAAAGGTGGCACACCGATACCACCACCAACAAGGAGAGCTTTCTGCCCAGCATCGACAACGGAAATATCAAAACCATTTCCCTGAGGGCCCATGGTATCAATGGTTTGACCAGCTACCATCTTAGAGAGAATAGCTGTGCCCTCACGCTCCACACGATAGACAATGGTTGCCTCTTTCTTGTCGTAGTCAATCTCTGAGATGGAAATCGGACGACGAAGGAGCTTACTTGGGTCTGGCACCTTGAGGTGGACGAACTGACCAACCTGCATATCCGTAACCATCTCTCCCTTTAGCACCATCTCAAAAATACGAGGTGCAATCTCACGCTGACTCACAATGGTTAAATCTTCAACTAAAATCATGACAACCCTTTCTAAACTGCAAACTGTCATCAAAAAAACCTCGCCACATGGCAAGGTCGCACAAAAAATCACAGGAAATCCCCTGCTGTTTCACTCTGTCCGACCTTTCAAGCCTCTCTGGACTCATTTAAAGGTTATTTTGTGATTATTATAACCGTTTTCAAGACGGATGTCAAAGGAGAAAAGAAAAAACCAAAGCTTATAAAATTAAGCTAAGGTCTCTCCAGCCTATAACTAGGCCCTCTGTTTGATACGTTCTCTATCATCTCATAGGGGAAAATAAATTGTCAACATTCCTAACAAGAGGTGCTAGAGTTCTTGAACAAGAGCCCTAAAAAACATTATTTAAACAATCTGTCGTAAACCATAGTATGAGCCAACTGCTGACCATCGCCACCCAACAGATCGACCAAGGCATAAGCAAAGGCTAATGCTGTTCCAGCACCACGGCTAGTGACAATATTACCATCAACAACTACCAAGTCAGTTTGATGCTCGCCAGATGCAATTTGTTCCTCTACGCCAGGAAAACATGTGAATTTACGCCCTTCAAGAAGACCAGCACGTTCGAGAACAATTGGTGCAGCACAAATAGCAGCAACGTATTTTCCAGCTTTTGCAGCCTCTTGAAGAGAGGCAATCAAAGTTTCGTTGTCGCGTAGATTAGTTGATCCAGGCATACCTCCAGGAAGGACCACCAAGTCATAATCCGCAAAATTGCCATCAAATACGCCATCCATCGCAACTTGAATCCCATGTGAGCCAGTCACTGACACATTTTCGAGTCCAAGCATGCTACAGTCAAATTCTGCTCGGCGAAAGACATCCACTGGGCTTAAGGCTTCGATTTCTTCAAATCCGTCCGCAAATACTACTGCTACTTTTGTCATGATATACCTCCAATTTACTTATCGCATGATTCTATTACGCCTTAAATTATAGCAGTTTTAGAAGCAGGAAACAAACTATAAAAACGGACTTTGAGCATGAAAAAAGACAGCACAAGGACTGTCTTTGTCATTTTATCTAAACAAACTTGCTAGGATCCACAAGAGATAAATATGGGCTGGGTAGAAAATATAGAAGAAATTCTTGTTACCACTACCACGCTCACCATTATAGAAATACATAGGAATCGCAGCAAAGACCATCATCCATTGCACACCCGTCGGATCAAAGAGATGGGCAATCACTGAAATAACAGCTAAGACAATGATTTGAGCAATGCGATTGGTACGGAAAATATAGAACAGCAAACCAAGAATAACCATCACAAAGCCACCCTCAACCATGATAATACTTGGAACAAGTGACAGGATAAAGGCAACAATCTGCACAAGGAGTGGGTTTGCATGTGGTGTTTCAAATATACCTGCAAGGATTACAACCGGAATGGATGATAGAATCGGCAAGAGAAAGACACCAATCCCTTGAATCAACTCCTTGTTCGATTTATCGCGAAGCCCCTTAGCCAACAAATCCCAAGAACAAATAAAAATCCCAGTAATAAAGAAGGTTGAAAAGGCATTGTTGGTTAAACCGATACTACCATTATGAAAAATACTACCAATGATGGCGTTGCCAATGATCATAAACCAACTCATGTAAAGCAGACGCCTGAGAAAAGCCATACGATCATGAGTGTAGTGAAAACTATCAGCAGCAAGAAAGAGGAAAATTGGGAAAGCCAGACGTCCCAACATCGTCAACCATATAGGTGCCCCCATACTCCCGAACATCTGATAGATTTGGTCCAAAAACATAAGTGCAACAGCTAGGTATTTCAAATTAGTCGCATTGCATATCTTTTTTATATCGTTCATTTAATGCTCCTTTAATTTTCAGCATATTAAATGATACCACAAGTTAGATGTAAATTCAAAGGTATTCATGATAATAAAAGCCATAACTTTTTAACAATTTTAGACAGACTATTTTATGATGAATAATTCACATTTTAATAATATCTTTAGTTCCTACTCCCCTCACCAAGCATTTCTACTCCCTTTATGCTATAATGGTTAGGCAATATTTACGTTCATAACGTATGCAAATTATTTATAAAAAACAAACAAAGCTAATAAACTCTGCAAGTTTTTGAAATATCTTTTTTGCGAGCAGAGCGAGCAATTAACCGAGACTTTCCGCCGTGTTAAAAGCGCCTGAAACTAAAAGGTTTCAGGCGCTCGGAATTTTTGAGACGCTAGGCTCAAAAATTAGTCACGGAACTTTGTAAAAGTTCGCTGACGTCCGCCAACACCTAAGGAAAGTCTCACAGAAAATTTTATTTTAAAAATAAAACAAGTATTATCAATAACAAGAAAGGAAGTACACCATGTCTTTTGACGGCTTTTTTCTTCATCATATGACCACTGAGCTACGTGAGCAAGTGCTTTACGGGCGTATCCAGAAGGTTAATCAGCCTTTTGAGCGTGAGTTGGTCTTGACCATTCGTAACAATCGTCAGAATTACAAGCTTCTGCTTTCGGCTCACCCTGTTTTTGGGCGTATTCAGACAACCAAGGCCGAGCTACCAAATCCGCAGAATCCAAACACCTATACCATGATTATGCGGAAATACCTTCAGGGAGCGGTTATCGAGGATATTCAGCAACTGGAAAACGACCGTGTCCTTGAAATTTCGGTCTCTAACAAAAACGAAATCGGTGATAGTGTTAAGGTTACTCTTGTTATGGAAATCATGGGGAAACACTCCAATATTATCCTAATTGACAAGAACGAAAGCAAAATCATTGAGTCTATCAAACACGTTGGTTTCTCACAAAATAGTTACCGAACAATTCTCCCTGGGTCTACCTATATTGCTCCTCCTAAGACGGACGCCAAGAATCCTTTTGACATTCCAGACGAAAAACTCTTTGAGATCCTACAAACTGAGGATTTGTCAGCTAAAAACCTTCAAAAACTTTTCCAAGGTTTGGGGCGTGACACGGCCAATGAATTATCAGCCTTACTGGATACTGATAAACTCAAGAATTTCCGTGCCTTCTTCAATCGTGAAGTAAAGCCAAACTTAACGGCTAAGGCATTTTCAGCTGTAAGATTCTCTGATAGTCAGGACCAACCTGAATTTGAGACCTTATCAGCCCTTTTGGATTACTACTACTTGGACAAGGCGGCGCGTGATCGTGTGGCACAACAGGCTAGTGATCTGATCCATCGTGTGCAAAATGAGCTGGAAAAAAACAAGAAGAAACTTGTTAAACAGGAAAAAGAGCTTGCAGCGACTGAAAATGCTGAGGAGTTCCGTCAAAAAGGGGAACTGTTGACCACCTACCTCAGCATGGTGCCAAATGACAAGGATAGTGTCGAGTTAGACAACTACTACACTGGTGAAAAGATTACGATTCCCCTAAATGTGGCTCTAACGCCTAACCAAAATGCGCAGCGTTACTTCAAGAAATACCAGAAGCTCAAGGAAGCTGTTAAGCACTTGACTGGTTTGATTGAGGAAACCAAACAGACCATTGATTATTTAGAAAGTGTTGAATTCAGTCTTTCTCAAGCCAATATGGATGAAATCGAGGATATTCGTGAGGAGCTTGTTCAGGCTGGGTTTATGAAGCGTCGTTCAACCGATAAACGTCACAAACGTAAGAAACCTGAACAATATCTGGCTTCTGATGGCAAGACAATTATCATGGTTGGTCGTAACAACCTACAAAATGAGGAGTTGACCTTCAAGATGGCTAAAAAAGGGGAGCTCTGGTTCCACGCCAAGGATATCCCAGGTAGTCACGTAGTTATCAAGGACAATCTTAACCCAACTGACGAGGTCAAGACGGATGCGGCTGAATTGGCAGCCTACTATTCTAAGGCTCGTCTATCAAACTTGGTTCAAGTGGATATGATTGATGTTAAGAAACTCAACAAGCCAACGGCAGGTAAGCCTGGATTTGTAACTTATACTGGGCAAAAGACCTTACGTGTCACACCGACTGAAGAAAAAATCGATAGCATGCGGATGAAGTAAACTTCTTTATAAAATCAAACTCTCTTGTTGCTGATACAAGAGAGTTTTTCTATGTCGTAAACTAAGTAGGTTAGTTTCAGAAATGAATGATATTTTCTTCTAGTTTTCATTACATTTTTCCGATGACTGTGCTAAACTATAAGGGTAATCACCTATATTAAAGGAGACTTTCAGTATGAAGGCTCTTATGTCATATACGAGTTTTGTTTTAGAATGGTTAGGTCGCTACGTGGGGCTCTTAGTCTTCGGGATATTATTTGTGACTGCTTTACTCATTCGCACGACCATGATGACTGGATACTTTGAGTGGGCAGAGATTAGTAGCGTCCCTTGGTATGTTTATGTTTCAGGTGGTGTCATTCTGCTTTTGACACTTCTCTGGCGCAAAATCTTAAAGGAACTGACAACAAAGCAGATTTTCATCTTTTTTTCCGTTTGCTTTATGATTTTTGGCCTACTTTTGATTTTTCTGACTAGTTTTGCTGGACGAGACGATGCAGGTACTGTCTTTAAAGGGGCGGTCCAGTTTAATGCTGGCAACTTCTCTCTGATTAAACCAGGAGCCTACTTCTACCGCTATCCTCATCAGTTGGGATTGCTTAGTTTTGAACGCCTGGTTCTCTATCTGATTCCTTTGCCGGTCATCTCGGTTTTCTATGTATTGAATCTTGGCATGGTCATTGGTATGAACTATGCGACTTGGAAAATCACGGATGAACTGTTTACGAAACCGTTAGTCAGTCGTTTGGCTGTCATCATGAGTTTTGGTTTTTTACCTCTAGTTTTCAACATTATGTTTGCTTACGGGCTCATGTATGGCTTGTTCTTCTCCAGTTTTGCTATTCTCTTCTTCCTACGTTACTTAAGGCGTGGTAAGGCTAGGAATGCGATTCTTTCGGTGGTTATGCTATCTTTGGCTTATTGGGTAAGGAGCAATAATATTATTCTCATTATTGCATTATCTGGTATTTTGATACTAATGACTCTCAGAGAGAAACGTTACCGCTATTTACTTTTGGTTTTGGCTTTCTTTGCCTTTCCGATGAGCTTGCATAAAGCGACAACCAGTTACTATGAGATTACCACTCATCAAAAAATATCTGGAACACCTCAAATTGCTTGGTTAGCCATGGGCTTGCAGGACAAACCCGATTCTAAACGGATGCCAGGATGGTATACTGGTTATGTCCGTGACATTTACGCTAAGAAAAAGGGCAATATCGAAAAGATTGAAAAAAGCGCCAATCATCTTTTTGATAAGCGTGTTCAATACCTCCTAGCACATCCCGATGAGGCCAGTTGGTTTTTCAGCACCAAGTTTATCAGCTCCTGGACAGAGGGAAGCTTCCAGTCCATCTGGAACGGTCCAAGTAAAGACAAGTTTCAGCCTTTGTGGAATAGGTTTGCGACCTCTATCTATCACGATGGGACCCTGCATCTCTTTTTTGTGACCTATATGCAAGGCTATCTCCTAGTCCTATATCTTGGTGGTGCGTTCTACTATGCTTTCACTTATAAACGAATGGGAGATGGAGCAACACTGGGCCTCTATGCCTTCCTCTATCTCTTCGGTGGTATCCTCTTTCACCTCATATCAGAGACTAAGAGCCAGTACACCCTACCTTACATTTACTTACAAATTCCAATGATTGCGGCGGGTTACAATCATATGACACAAATACTTAGCCGCTATCTAAAAAATATGCAAAAGTCATCCTAGGATGGCTTTTTAACATTGTTTCACAATTACAATCTTGCTATAATAAGTCTATGAAAAATGCGTCAGTTGATCTTTTACGAGGCCCAATTCTGAGGTCTCTTTTAATCTTTGCTCTACCAATTCTGATATCCAATATTTTCCAGCAACTCTACAATACTGCTGATGTCATGATTGTGGGTCGCTTTCTAGGTCCAGATGCCTTGGCTGCTGTAGGAGCTTCTTCTGCTATTTTTGATTTGGTTATCGGCTTTGCTCTTGGCGTTGGAAATGGTATGGGCGTTGTTATCGCACGTTACTATGGTGCTCAAGACTACAGGAAACTTCGTCAGTCTGTGGCGGCCACCGTTGTGATTGGTTTAGGCTTAAGTGCCTTGGTTATGATTCTAGGACATTTTGGTCTTTATCCTTTGCTGACTTTTTTAGGAACCCCTAATTCTATTATTGGGCAATCTTACCAGTATATTTCTATGATTGTCTCCTGTGTTGGGGTAACTTTGGGTTATAATCTGTGTGCAGGACTTCTCAGAGCGGTTGGGGATAGTCTTACCGCCCTCTATTTTCTGATTTTTTCAGCACTAGTCAATATCGTTTTAGACCTTTTCTTTATTACACAACTTCATCTTGGTGTTCAATCAGCAGGCTTAGCGACAATTATCTCACAGGGACTTTCAGCTATCCTCTGTCTGTACTATATTAAGAAAAAAGTGACCTTCCTTCTACCAAGCAAGTCAGACTTTGTTCTTGATTCAAGTCTTTATTTGGACCTCTTTGGACAAGGAATGGCCATGGGACTCATGAATTCTATTGTTTCGATTGGGACTGTGACCTTACAATATGCCATTAACGGTTTTGGCCCTCTTATCATCAGTGCTCAGGTTGCAGCAAGGCGTATCATGTCTTTCGCAGTTCTCCCTTTGACCTCACTTGCTGCTGGGGTGACCACTTTCACCTCACAGAACTTCGGTGCCAAACAGTTTAAACGCATAGTAGCTGGGTTAAAGCAATCTTGTCTTGTTTCTATAACTTGGTCTGTCATTGCTTGTGTCCTTCTCTATATAGCAAGTCCCTTTTTGGCTGGTTTTATCTCTGGTTCTGATAATGCTGTGATTATTGACAATGCCAGCCGCTACCTCCGTATCAGTTCTCTCTTCTATCCTATTTTGGGGATGCTCTTTAGTTTTAGAAATTGCCTACAAGGTCTAGGTAAGAAACTGACGCCTTTAACCTCTAGTTTCATTGAGCTTTTTGGAAAAATTCTCTTTGTTCTTTTGGTTATTCCTTCTATGGGCTACCTTGGCGTTATCCTATGCGAGCCCTTGATTTGGATTCCCATGACCATTCAGCTCTATTTTGCCTTGAGGAAACATATTCGACGCTTGTTTATCAGTTAGACTACTTTTGAACATAGAAAAAACGACCATCAAGGTCGTTTTTAGTTTAATTTAATCCCCATTCATCAGATATCTGTTTCATTATGGCCTCTTGGGAGACAATCCCAAAGCCTAGCATGTAGGTTGAGTAATCAGCATAAATTACCTTGTTATTTTGAACTGCCTTTAAGCTACTCCAGACAGGGTTATTTTTAAGTTTGTTATCTAGGAGTTCTTGAGAATCTGCTTGAACAATCAGGAGGTCCGGATTAATGTCTTTTAGTTTATCTGGATCGATAACTTGGAACATATCATCTGGATTGAAGGTTTCAGCACGATTGAAATGATAAGTATCATACAGATAACCAAAATGCCCATAAGCGTAATAACGGATGTCATTGTCTGTCACGCGCAGGTACATGAGTTTTTGATTGCCAAACTTAGCTTTGACATTCTCTGCGAAAACAGCCTCCCTAGCATCCACTCTATCTAGGTCCTTCTTCATCTCATCACGTTTGTCGAAGATTTCTGCTACCTTTAATGAGGTTTCGTGATAGTCCCAGTTTTCATCAGTGTTGATCTGGTAGCCAACAGTTGGTGCAATTTCAGACAGCTCCTCGTAGAGGTCTTCCTGCTCGCCTGTCATAAGGATTAAATCTGGTTTTAACTCAGCAATCTTATCCAAATCTGGATTTCCCTGCCAACCAACTGAAACCACTTTTGCATCCTTGTATTGTTTCTTAAAGAGGGTTGAAAATTCTTGACTATCAGCTTGACCAGTTGTTGCACCTACAGGAGTGATATCTAAAGGATTCAAGATTTCACCATAGAGGTTGTCGAGGATAACAATACGTTTAGGAACTTTTTTCAACTTTGTCGTACCAAAATCATGAACAATCGTCTTCTCCTTAAAAGTCTGACTTGTTTGATTTGACTCTGCATTATGTCCAGACGTCATGTCTGGCAAGTAATATAGTAAAAGACCAGATATGATGGCCAGAATAGCTAATAAATAAAGAAGATTTGTTTTTTTCATGGCAACTCCTCGATAAGATCGGATTAAATCGTTACTTTAAAGTTATCTTAAAACTTCTTTAATGTCAATCTATGACTAAGATTTTTTGGAAGGAATTGAATGTTTTTGATTCCTAAGAGGTATTATAGGAAATCAACTATATCCTTTGAGTAAAAAACAGCAATTTCTTTTTCAGAGGACATCTTGTACGCCATTAAATGTCAGATTATATCATCCTCTTTGAATTTTAAATATTTAAGTAAGAGATCTCTTTTTTGAAGCCTTCTTCTTTATAGGTTACGCCTTATTTTATCAATTTTTTTGGGGTTCTGTGAATATCAAATGATGCTCTACAGACTGAAATGGATTTTACTAGATTAGCAATACGAATTTAAACGTCCCTAACTAGTATTTTTTCGGTGAGATAGGTATTAAAATACACTGAAAATTCATTTAAAAATATCTTAAAAAAGCCTTAAATAACATTGACAACCTTTTCACTCGGCCTAGGCATGGCAGTCAAACCAAAACGTAACTAACTCTTCGTTTACGTTAAAAACTTAATTATTGCACCCCGTGATTTACACTCCAAAAGCTCAATTTTGGGGTGTTTTTGGCTGTATATTTGAGACGTATATTATAAAAATATTACTATTCATGCTTATCCATATGGCCAGTTCTATCTATCTTCACTATGATATAATAGTTAGTAACATTGGAGGGAAATTATGTTAAATCAGCTTTCATTTAAGGGACAATGGCGACAGTACCAACGGCGTGTTCTCGATAAAGCCGAAAGCTTTATGGATGATGGAAAGATTCACTTGGTGGCTGCTCCTGGTTCTGGTAAAACAACCTTAGGAATTGAATTTATACAGCGTTTTGGTAATCCAACTTTAATTTTAGTTCCGACAGTTACCATCCGTCAACAATGGATAGATCGGATTAAACAAGCTTTTTTAAGTGATGACAATCTAGTAGAACAACTCATTTCACAGGATTTAAAAAGGCCTAAAATGATTACGGTTGCAACTTATCAGGCATTACATAGTGCCATGAACCAAGTTGTTGGTGATGGTCTTATCGAAGACACAGATGATACAGCTCAACAAGAGCATTTTAATTTTCAAGATTTCGATATACGAAAAACTTTTGGGGCCCTAGATTTAGGGACTCTTTGTTTGGATGAGTGCCATCATTTAAGAAATGAATGGTGGAAGAGTTTAGAGATTTTTCGTAAATCCTTTCCTAAAATTAAGATGATTTCCTTGACAGCGACCCCTCCATACGAGGGAGAACCTGCTCTTTGGGAGCGTTACATTAGCATGTGTGGTGAGATTGATGAAGAAATTACTGTGCCTGAACTGGTTAAGGAAGGGACGCTCTGTCCTCACCAGGACTATGTCTACTTCGCCTTTCCAACTAAGGAAGAACGAACACAATTAGATCAGTTTGAAAAGCAGAAACTTAACTTTCTAACTAAACTGTCTTCAGATATAAACTTTTCGAACACTATTCAGTCTAGTCCGGCATTAGGGGGCCAAATCAGTGATGATGACCTATTGGCCAATCCTAAATATCTTTCTGCTATCCTGATTTTCTTAAGGTCTAAAAACTTGCCTTTCCCACAACGTTTTCAAGAGCTTCTGGCTACAAAAACCTTACCAACTTTTACCCTTGAGTGGTTTGAAACCTTGCTTAATGGCATTATTTTTCAAGTTCCAAATTGGTTTGGATTTACCGAGGAAGCCTTTAACCAATTGAAAAGTGATTTGAAAGCAAATGGTCTTATCGAGAGAAATCAAGTTAAACTTATCCGGAATAAGAAGCAAGATGTCCTGCTTAATCAATCATTGGGAAAACTCAATGCTGTTAGAGATATTTTTAAGGCAGAATACCATTCTCTAGGAAATAATCTCCGTCAACTTGTTTTGACAGACTTTATACGTAAGGATTTTCAAATTCATCTAGGCGATAACAGTGCACAATTTACACAACTAGGTGTGCTCTCTTACTTTGAATCTATTCGTAGAGAAATAATTGAACAATCTTGGACGGTGCCTGTGGCTGTATTGACAGGAAGTTTAGTGATTATTCCAACTTCAGCTAAAGAACATCTAGAGCGACTCATTCCTAATTCTCGTTTATCCTATGATGTTATTGGACAGTTGAGCCAAGAGGACTATCTTAAGGTCAGTATTTCTGGTTCCTATCATGATTTGGTTACAGCCCTTACTCAGCTTTTCCAAGATGGATATATCAAAGTGATTATTGGGACAAAGTCTTTATTGGGCGAAGGTTGGGATGCACCTTGTGTTAACTCCCTTATTTTAGCTAGTTATGTTGGAAGTTTCATGCTAAGCAATCAGATGCGAGGTCGTGCCATCCGTGTTTGGCCTGACAATCCTAATAAAACAAGTAATATCTGGCATTTGGTTTCTATTAATTTATCACCAAAGAAATGGATTGAGATTCAAAATGCCGAAGAAAAATATGACGAGACATTAGAGCTACAATTGTATGGACTTAGTCCTGACCTAGACTTGTTAGATAGGCGTATGACACAGTTTCTTGGTCTCCATTATACAGAGCTCACTATCGAATCTGGCATTGATCGACTTGAACTCAATCAAATAACTTTTAGCCAAAAGGGACTAGAAAAGCTTAACCAAAAAGCCATTACACTTTCTCAAAAACGTGAGGAACTTAAAGACCGTTGGCAACAAGCTCTACCGCTTAACGAAGAAATGGAAGTTGCTAATGAGGTTGAGGTCGACAAACAATTTCTACCTCTGGCATACCTTAATGATTGGATGAAGGCCTTACTTATTTCCCAAGCCCTTGCTGCCACTTATTTTATTATTGATTTGGGAAGATATCTAATTGTTGGGAAGCCGTTTAATCAAAGCCTACCGATATTCTTACTTGCGCTACCTGTACTGGCTGTCTTTTGGGGAAGATACTTTATCTATAAGAGTCCCTATAAACGTTTGGAAACTTTTGGCAAAGCTATCCACCAAGCGCTTCTTGATTCAGGTCAAATTGAGACTAAAGAATCTGCTCCTAGAGTGGCAAAAGATAGTAAACGGGCGATTTATAACTCCATCTATCTCAAGGGTGCTAACATGAGGGAGAAAGAAATCTTTGCTCAGGCTTTGACTGAGTTTTTCGCTCCTATCGAAAATCAACGCTATATCCTAAAGTCTTGTCACAAGGTGAAAGATCAAACCGAATTTTTTGCCGTTCCAAGTATGTTTGAAAAGCGTAAGGCAGATGCAGAGTCTTTCCTCCGACACATCCAAAAAAGTGTTGGAAAATATGATCTTATTTATACGCGAAGTGTTCAAGGACGTCCTATTCTACTGGAAGCTCGTATCAAAGCACTTGGAAATAAGCAAGAACGTACTGTTACCCATAAAAAAGTCATGTCAACTTTAGAATGATAAATGTCCCTAAATACCTTTAACTGGTTTAACATGTTACAATAAATCAAAGATACTATATTGGAGAATTCTATGACACTCACACACATTTTTTTCGACCTTGATGGTACCCTCGTTGATAGTTCTGAGGGAATCCACAATGGTTTTGTTCAAACCTTTGAAAGACTAGGCCTTCCTGTTCCTAGTGATCAGAAAATTCGCACTTTTATGGGACCACCTCTCGAGGTAACCTTTAAAGAAGAGATTAGTGAAGAAGGTGCTGACCAGGCTGTCAAAATTTATCGTGACTATTATGAGACTAAAGGACAAATGGAAGCTCACCTCTATGATGGTATAAAAGAGGTTCTCGAGTACCTTAGTCAAGATTCTAACAAGAAAATGTTTATCACAACTTCAAAAAATGAACCCATTGCTCTAAAAATGTGCCAACACCTTGGGATTACTGAGTATTTTGATGGCATTTACGGATCTACCCCTACTGCCTTTCATAAGGCTGATGTCTTGCAGCGTGCCATTACTGAAAATCAAGCACCTAAAGACCAGTCGGTCATTGTTGGTGATACCAAGTTTGACTTGATTGGTGGAAAAACCGTTGGCATCAAAACAATAGCGGTGACCTGGGGATTTGGGAAAAACGAAACCCTTTTGGCAGAAAATCCTGATTTTATAGCTGATACCACCCAAGAACTTTGGGATATTTTGAAATAATAATTTACATCTAAAAAGAGCACGATTATATAGTCATGCTCTTTTTTCTATTGAATCAAGATTACATCTGAACAATGATATCCAAGCAAAGCTTCAAAGCCTTATCAAAAGCCTCTGAACCCCAATCTCGTTGATCGTAATTATCTATATCTGCAAGGGAATCTGCTGTAAAGAGAAGTAAGCCCCAAATAGCTCCACGAAATTGAGCAACTGCTGCTAGTGCGGCACATTCCATCTCTACAACACTACAGCCCTCTTCAATACGATAGGAAATCTTGTCTGGTGTCTCCCTATAAAAGCCATCTGTCTACCAGGTCATGACCTCTTTATAGGGGATTTTCTTTTGCTTTAAAGTTTTCTCAATGGCTCCAAGAGCTTTTTCATTCATGTCTATATAGCGAGATGGCGCAACATAGTGGTAACTTGCACCTTCATCTCGCAAAGCTCTCGTCGGAATCAAAAAAATATTCTCTGGCATGTCCACCAAGACGCCACAAGTTCCAGTTGATATGATTTGCTTTACACCATAACCAATTAGCCAATCCATAAATTGTGCAGCTGCAGCTGAGCCAACTGGGGCTTGAGCCAAGCAAATCTTCTTCCCGTTGTAAGTCATCACATAGACAGGATAGGTTTTGGTGGCAGAGACAAATTCGCCAACTTTTTCAGCGCCAACTGATATCGCATAGCGTTCTACTTCTTCCTCTAAAAAGCCGTAAACACACCTAGCCGGCAAGTCCAAATCTAAATCCTCATGGGTCGGCATAATCACTGCCTGAGGATTGTCGTCAAACTCTAAAATAGGAATTTCATGTTTGTATATCATCTGTTGCCTCCAAAGTTTTAAGAATTATTATATCAAAAAATGCAAACTGATTATATGATTTCATAAAATCTATTAGCTTATAATCAAGAAAAATAGATGATTTAATCATAATACCTAAAAAGGACATGAATCTGCTTCAGGCAGAAACATGTCTTTTTGTATGCTATTTAAAGAAATATGATTTAAGTCAGCTTTTATTTCCACAAGCCACCTAAAATCTGCTTTTCCAACAATTCTAAGTCTTTTTCTCTTATTTCGCTATTGTCCCCAACGATATAGAGTTGAGCAAAGTAGGCCAACAAGGGACCCACACAAATACGAACCATTTGTGGAATTGTTAATTCAGGATTCACACGTGAATCTGCTATCAATTCCTTGTGGAGTACTAAAAGTTTATCATGAAGAGTGTTCCAAATATAGAGTTGTTCCTTTCTCAGTTTCTTATTTGAAAAAATTTCCTGTAGAATAATTTTCATCAAAGCACTATTTTTCTTGAGATAGGCCATGCGATTATGGACAAGATAATGAACCTTTTCTTCGGTCGTGTTAAAGGCCAAAAGTTCCTCAAAAAAACGACCGAAAAGTCCTGGAACAATAGGATGTAAAATAGCTGTTAATAAATCTTCTTTGGTCTTGAAATACTTGAAGAGCGTTGCCTGACTAAGTCCCGCATGTTTGGCAATTTGTAGGGTGGAGGTCCCATTGTAACTCTTAGTAGAAATCAAATCGACCGCTGACTGCATGATTTTTTTCTTTCCTTTGGGATAGTCTGCCTCTTTTAGATAAGCTTCAAACGACTCAAAAATACTCTCGCTCATTTTCATCCTCGTATATTTATATTTTAAACTTTACGATAACGACGCAATCCGACAATATTGAGAATTGTCAAAACGATAAGGAAAATAAGTAAAACACCAATATTAGGTACGACATCTCCAATTCCACGTCCGTAAAGAATAATCTGACTCATTGCATCACCTGAGTAGGTCAATGGCAAGAATTTTCCAATTGTTTTTGCCCACTCTCCCATTGAATCAAGTGGAATGATTCCTGAGAAAAAGAGTTGAGGCAAAATCACAAGAGGAATAAATTGCATCATTTGGAATTCTGATTTTGCCAAAGTAGACAAGAGAATTCCGAAAGCTAGTGCTACAAGAGCCAGTACCACATTAACTATTATAACATTTAATAGACTTCCGACAACTTCAATATCTAACAACCAAATGGCAGCCATGACAACTACTGCTGTCTGAAGAATAGCAATAAGTCCATAAGATATCATATAACCATAAACGATTTCCGAACGTTTGACTGGTGTCGCTAACAAGCGATCCAAGGTTCCGCTGGTACGTTCTTTCAAAAGTGCCATCCCTGAAATCAAGAAAACAAAAAAGAAAACCACAAATCCAATCAAGACTGGAATCATTTTGGTAAAGAAGCCAGTATCTTCATTCCCATACTCATAAGATTCCTTAATTTCTGGTGTTTTTCCATCAATTTGTAATTGTGGAAGAGCTTGCTTGACTCGAGTTAATAATTGATTGGTACCCTCACTGGCAATACTGGTACGTAATACTTGTCGGGTCACAGAAGTTTTAGAGGCATCTGTATTGGCATAGTCTACATGGTACTCCCCATCCTTATAAGAGATAACTGCATCTACTTTTTCATCGTTTAAAGCCTCTTTGGCTTGATCTAAGTCTTTGTATGTTTTCACACTGACATGGTCTAAGTCATCCATTTTACTTACCAAACTAGTTGGTAGATCCTGCGTTGCTAGCTTGACGTTCACGGTTGTACTAGCCGAAAACATGAGGTTCATCAACCACATAATAAAGACTGGAGCCACAAACATCATGGCAAGGGTTCGTTTGTCACGAAGCAATTCTTTGATAACTTTTTTTGCAATGGCAATTGTTCTCATTTCATTCTCCTTCTGCTTTCAAAAAGACTTCTTCAATACTTGAAACACCATAAGATTCTTTTAGCTTGGATGGTGTATCAAAGGCAATGATTTTTCCACCTAATAGTAGTCCGACCTTATCTGTCAGCTCTGCTTCATCCATGACATGGGTTGTAACCAAGATTCCTACACCATTGTCTCTGAGCGCTATCAACTCTTTCCAAATTTTCTTTCGAAGAGAAGGGTCGATTCCAACTGTCGGTTCGTCCAAAATCAAAAGTTGCGGATTTCCTAAAAGTGCAATCGCCAGCGACAAACGTCGTTTCATCCCTCCGGAATAACCAGACACAGCCTTATTTAAGTGATCTGTCAAATCTACCACCTGAGACACATGGGCAATTTCTGTTGTTAAGTCTTTTTTGGAAAGTCCTTTTAGCTGACCGAAAAATTCCAGATTTTCTTGTCCTGACAAAGCCTCATATAAAGCATCTGACTGAGCCATGTAGCCAATATCTCCTAGAATATGACGATTGGGCATGGTATTTTCTAAGACTAAAGCAATACCGCTATCTGCCTTTTCCATTCCTAACATGGTTTTAATCATGGTTGATTTACCAGCACCTGAGGGACCGATTAGACCAATGATTTCCCCAGACTGTAATTCAAAACCAACGTGGTTTAACACCAGTTGTTCACCAAAAGATTTTTGTAAATCTTGTAAATGTAGCAATGTTTTCATATGCATCCTCCTTAGTGAGTGTTTACTCACTTTTGATTACAAATGACATTGTAGTGAGTGAACACTCACTTGTCAAGCGATATATTGAATTTTTTTTTAAATAAAAACACTGGATGATAGCATCCAATGTTTATGACAAAAACTTCTGATGTTAAGAATCTATTCACGATACTCTGAAATAATCTCTCCTATCCACTTTTTAAAGGCTCGTGAGAAGGAAGATTCTTGATAATAACAAATAAATAGAATTTATAACTTTTCTTCATCTCCTCACCTTTAATCATCATCTTCTAGTACTAGATTCTCATCTCCATAAAAAACGACTTTCCCATCTTTTACTTTAAAAGAATAACTGATTGGATCTTGATTCTCATCCTTGGTATTGGAATAAAAGAAATCATATTCACCATTCGGAAGATCACTAGCATCTAACTTTTTAGCCGCATCTTTCATATCTTGTTCTTTGACTGATGCATTATCATCAATAAAGATAGTCATATAAACCAACTCTTGATCAATCAAGGTTTGGTATGGAATTTGATAATATCCAGCAAAGTCCTTCTTACCTTCCTTAAGATTTTCGGAGGCAATAGTATCCAATATTTTTCCCTTTTCATCATGACTGGAATAAGATAGAAAACTAAATGAACTAATAGGAAGACCGAGTTTTTGTTTCTTCAATTGTTTTTCAATTTTCTTTTCAACCTTTTGGACAGATTTCTGCTTCAAAAACGATTCCTTATATTCTGGAACATTGCCATAAGAGTCACTTGACCTGTCTTCATAAATAGCCGTATTCTGCTCTAAAACTACTTTCTGGTCATCGTAAGTTTTCTCAGAATAGGTATAAGTCACGTGGTAAGTTGGTATTTCTAAGGCTGTCCAATATAATTTAGTGATAGTAACCTTACCATGCAAACCCACTTTATTACAGTTCTCGACAATAACTCCTCTGACCTTGTTATAATCACTAGACTTCATCTTTCTGAACCCCATCAAAAACAAGGCTGTAAATATTATGAGAAACAAAAGTAAACAATGATTGATTTTCTTCTTCATAGCTCTACCTCCTATAATCTAAAGCTAACAAAAGAAAGACAAGCAACTGTTAAAATCCATTTTCTGAATATATGTATATCATTACTAAGTCCATGTAAACGATTACATTCTTTATCTTTATTTTATCATTCTTTGCAAGGAATGTCAGATGAAATTGGATTCGTTCTTTTACTTCTCTTCTTTGACAATCCAATCATTGTATTAAAAAAATCTAGTAGACAGCCTCTACTAGATTTTTTGTATTCTTATCAACTCATTTCCCCCACAAGAAAGCAATTAGAGGCTTATCAACCAAGGCCGTTTCATGGAGTTTACTGTGTTGGCCGTTAGGACCTGTGATTTCCTTTTCTTGGTAGGATTTGACATGACCTTTAAGCAGATAGGCTAGGGATTGACTGGATAGATTGGTCACGCGCTCATCACTCTCTTTTTGTTTCATTTAATCAATTTTCGCAACATTGAGAAGCAGAGAGCTAGCCAAAACAGACAAAGAACTAAGGGCCATGGCAAGACCTGCTAGTTCTGGATTGAGGGTCAATCCCAGTCCTACAAAGACTCCAGCAGCAATTGGAAGCCCAAGGAGATTGTAGATAGAGGCCCAGAAGAGATTGAGTAAAATCCTGCGGAAGGTCTTTTGACTCATGTCAAAGGCGCGCACAACGCCAAGCAAATCATTTTGCGTGAGCACGATGCCACCGGACTCGATCGCAATATCCGTTCCAGATCCCATAGCGATCCCCACATCCGCGATCGAGAGAGCTGGAGCATCATTGATCCCATCTCCAACAAAGGCGACCTTGCTATCTTCTTGCAGTTTTTGGATGGCGCTAGCTTTTTCTTGAGGAAGGACATCAGCAATGACGGTGTTAATTCCCACTTGCTTAGCAATAGCTTGGGCCACCCGTTCATTATCCCCCGTTAACATGACCGTTTTCAAGCCCCGTTCTTTGAGCTTTTTGATCGCTTCTTTTGAGCTGGCCTTCGGAGCATCTTGAATGGCAATCAAGCCAATCACTTGCCCATCCACAGACAAACTGATCACTGTTTTGGCCTGCTCTTGCAAGTCTACCATCCGTTTTTCAAGCTCCGGATCCATGGCTGTCCCGTCATGAAGTTTGCCATTTCCCAAGGCCACCAACTGCTGGTCGATCTGACCTTGGACCCCTTTTCCTTCAATCGCTTGGAAGTTTTCCACAGGGGATAACACCAAACCTTTTTCTTCTGCTTGGGATAACACCGCTTGGGCTAGTGGATGTTCTGAAAAAGTTTCAAGACTAGCAGCCAGTGTCAAGACACGCGCTTCATCTCCTACAACATCGGTTACAAGTGGTTGGCCAATGGTAATGGTCCCTGTCTTATCAAACACAACGGTTTGAATCTTTTGCACTTCTTGAAGAACTGTTCCATTTTTAATCAGAACCCCCATCTTGGCACTACGGCCGGTTCCGACCATCAGGGCTGTTGGGGTTGCTAAACCAAGGGCACAAGGACAGGCAATAATGAGGACAGAGACTGCATAGAGCATGGCCTCTTGAAGCGACGCGCCCAGAAGCACGGACCAAACCCAGAAAGTCGCAATGGCCAAAATCGTCACCACTGGAACAAAGATACCTGAAATCTTATCCGTCAAATCTTGAATGGGAGCACGACTGGATTGGGCCATTTTGACAAAGTCCACAATTTGAGATAAGAGGGTCTCACTACCGACTTTTTCAGCCTTAAAGAGAATGGTCCCATTGCTGTTGATAGTGGAGCCGATAACTGCATCACCAACTGATTTTTCTACAGGCAAGCTTTCACCTGTCACCATCGACTCATCAATGGTCGTACTTCCTTCTACAATCGTCCCATCAACCGCAATCTTTTCCCCAGGACGGACCCGAATCAAGTCATCAATTTGGATATCTTCTGCCGCCACCTCGACATAGTTCCCATCACGGAGAACTTGAGCCGTTTTTGCCTGCAAATCCAACAACTTTTCCACAGCCTCGGAGGCATTGTTACGCATCCGTTCTTCAAAGATTTGCCCTAAGAGGATAAAGAAGATGATAAAACCCGCAGCCTCAAAGTATACTGGCTGACCAGTAAAAAGGGCAAATACACTATAGACATAGGCTACCAGGGTTCCAAGAGCTACCAAGGTATCCATATTGGAATGGTGCTTCTTAAATGAGGCCCAGGCACTCTTGATAAAAGGTACTCCTGCTACCAACATGATCGGCGTTGTCGCTAGAAAAGTTCCCCAGCGACTGACTGGATGGGATACAAATCCTGCCCACATCCCGATCATCAAGATCAATAAAGGAAGGGTAAAGATACTAGTAATCCAAAAGCGACCCCGTAAACTTAAGACACGACGGCGTTTTTCCACAACCGTGTAGGAACCCTTTTGCATCTTCATTCCACATGAAAACTCAAAGTCCCCTGTTTCTGTCGGGGTAAAGGATATCACCTTATCCACACCGACTTCCAAAGGCTCTAAAATTCCCTGATCTTCAAACAAAATTTCCTTGTAACAGCCGGAAGGATTGACCCGATGGAAGGTGATTTCAGCAGGGATCCCTTTTTGAAGTTGAAATTCTTTGGGACTATAGCCCTTTTCTGCTGTAATACGGATCTTTTGCACTCCGTTTTCCACAACTGCTTTTTGTTTTTCTACCATACCTAACTCCTTTATTCCACAATCATTTGACCATGCATCATGTTCATTCCACATGAATACCCATATTCGCCCGCTTTTTCTGGCGTAATTTCAATGACATGTTTTTCACCTAAAGGCAAATCTTCATGAACGCCAAAATCTGGAAAGATCACTTGAGCCAGACATGAAGATGGATCCTTGCGATTAAAGATGATCCGGGCTGGAACATTCTTTTTCAGGACAATGGTTTCAGGCGAATAGCCCCCCATGACTTCGACTTCAATTTCTTGATAACCTGATTTCTGACGAGCGTGGCCGCTTACCTTTTCATGCTCTGCAAAGAACCACCAAGCAATAAAAGCAACCCCAAGTAAACAAACAATACTAATTAACAATCCAAACATGAAATTTCCTTCTTTCTACTACATACAATTGCAAGGGACTGTTTCGACAGCCTCTGCTTTCTTTTCTTCCAGGACCTGCTGCAGCTGATTAAGATCTGCAAGCGTAAAGTCACTCTCCTGAATCAAGTTTTCAAGCACCTGGACAATTCTTTTTGAGCAAACCTTGTCTTTCACCTCCTCAACCACCAAGTCTAAACTCTGGTCCTGCGTCAACAATGCCGAGTAAACAAAGGCTTTGCCTGTTTTTTCTCTAGTCAAGCACCCCTTTTCCACCAAGCGGAGCAAGAGGGTCTTGATGGTCGACTTCGACCAGTCAAAGCGCTCGGACAAGACGGCGATCAAATCCGTGCTGGTCTGCTTGCCTTCCATCCAGATAATCTTCATGATGCGCCATTCCGCATTGGAAATTTGCATGACCTCTCCTTTCTAAATCTACATTTGTAAACCTTACAAAGTTATTCTACTCCTAAGGTTTACATTTGTCAACCCAAAGTTAAAAAAAAAAAAAA
>NZ_KV809625.1:0-8617 GCF_001812625.1 Streptococcus sp. HMSC064H09 | reverse complement strand
AAAAAAAAAAAAAACAAATCTTCCTTTGAAGATCTGTCTGATTGGGCTTTTTTCACTCCCTATTTTTATCTCCCTAAATTGTCAAATTAAGTTAGATTTTTCATGTAACAGAGAAAAACTTGGTATAGTGTTTGTTAATTCAAAGACTTCCTAGGTATTCTATTTCTTTTATCAGCTGTAGCTGATAAATAATTTTGAGAAATATTCGTAAAATCCATTTGTTTAGGTAGTCCATTTCGTCTTAATAAGCCATTAGAATGTTCATTGAGACCTCGTTGCTCAGGACATCCTGGATCCGCAAAGAAAATATCAATGTCATGTGCATTCGAAATAGATTTCCAATTAGAAAATTCTTTTCCGCAATCAAAAGTGATCGACTTAATTCGTTACTCTATCACAATCATAGATTTAATAGACTTGCGTTCATCCATATCTTTATAGGCTTGATTAATATCTTCCAATTTATAACTTGTCGTAAAGACTCGGCCTGGATTGATGTCGCCATCAAGAACAGCTTTTAACAAAACTTGTTTATCATAGGTTGTGACAGAGGCTGGTCCGCCACCAATCGTTGTATTTTGTCTAAATGTTGATCCAATGGCACGGTTTTCATAGTGTGGAACACCAACAAATCCCATACGGCCACCATTATGAAGGACTCCAAGAGCTTGATCTACCGCTGCTTCTGTACCGACACATTCGAGAGCTGCATCTGCTCCTCCCCCGAGGATTTCACGGACTTTGGCAATGCCTTTTTCGCCACGTTCAGCAACAACTGCAGTCGCACCTGACTCCAAAGCCATTTTTTGACGATCTTCATGACGACTCATAAGGACAATTTGTGAAGCACCACGCATCTTAGCTGCGATGACAGCACATTGACCAACAGCCCCATCTCCGATAACGACCACCTTATCACCTTTTTGCACATTAGCCACACGCGCCGCATGGTAACCCGTCGGCATGACATCAGCCAGTGTCAAAAGTGACTTGAGCATGCCTTCACTATAATCTGAAGGTTGCCCAGGAATTTTGACAAGGGCCCAGTTGGCAAAGTGGAAACGGATATACTCAGCCTGCACGCCCCCAGACCAGTTATTACCTGGGTGGTTGTCACAAGAGCCATCAAAACCAGCACGACAGGCATCACACTGTCCACAACCATGTGTGAAAGGGGCAATGACAAAGTCACCTGGTTTTACTGTAGTAACTTCCTCGCCAACTTCTTCGACAATTCCGACAGCCTCATGACCGCTATTTCTATGTCCTTCTTCCATTTCCGGATTACGGTAACTCCAAAGGTCCGATCCACAAACGCAAGTACGTACTATCTTGATAATGGCATCATCTGCTGCCACGATTTGCGGGCGATCAATTTCTGCTAGACCAACTTTTCCAGCTTTGGTATAAACTGCTGATTTCATTTAATAGCCTCTATTCTTTCGTTTCTGATAGTATACACTTTTTAGCATGAAATTGCTCACATCAAACACTCCCTATTACGGTCATATTTAGTTACTTAATCATATTTTTTTCCATACTTCTTTTCAAGCATTTTCTTAACTAGATATGGCATCTTGACATTCTCTCGACCTTTTTTAGCAATCAATTTTTTGACGAAATCAGGCATCTGAATATCTGCTTCCTCTTCTAAAATCTGTCCTGTGTTTGAAGGAGCTTCCAACTCATCAAAAGTCTCTAGTTGAGGTTGATAGTAACGATAGTCACCGTCTATATGAGACTGAATGGTTGAAAGAAGGGCTTTAATCAAACGAGAATCGCTATTTGGCATAGGAGGACGGTGATAGGCCACACCAAGCTCATGACAAAGCTCCTTACACTCCACATCATTATCAAAAAGAACCTCAATATGCTCACTAATAAAAGCTATCGGGGCAAAAATATAGTGGTCAGGGTGTTCCTTCTCATCATGAAGGTATTCTAAGACATCAGGTTTAATCCAAGGAATACCAATATCACTTTCACTCTGCCATGTATTGGTATACTGGTCTTCTTCAAGGCCTAAAAATTCCACAATCAAGCGAGTATTGTCATAAATCTGATCGATATAAGGATCGCCAAAATCAAGGGCCAAAACTGGTACACTGTGAGCTGAAAAAATCACCTTATAGCTGTCATCTCCAATTTGATCTAAAATATTTCTAATCTCATCAGCCCAGTAGTGAAGAAGTGAAGGTTCTTGGTACCAATTCTTGATAATTTGGAACCTAATCTGCTCACTTTCTAAAAATTTCTCATATCCCATGACAGAATAGTAAGAATAATGAGGCTCTAAAATCAAGCACAAACATTCTTCAATTCCGTCATTCTCCATCTCTTTGATTACATCAGTGATAAAAGGTCGGGAAAATTTATTTGCAAAGTAGACCGACACTTGTTCTCCAAGAGCGGAAGCAACCAAGTCAACTTCTTTCTTTGTTATCCTTTGGAGCGGCGTTCCACCGATTCGTAGGTAATGGTCATATAAGGTCTGAATTTCATGTGGTTCGGGACGAACTCCACGTCGTATATTTGTGAAAAATTCTGCTACTCCTTCATAGGTAATCTCTTCTGGGGACCCAAAAGTCATCATCAATACAGCTCTTTTACTCATAATTACTCCTTGTTCCACGTTTGTTCTATTTTATCATGAAAAGGCTTACTTTAGTTAACTAAGTATCAAAAAAACCCTAGAGACAAACTCTAAGAGTTTAAATAACGTTTCTTAATGATGGTGACCATGTCTATGATTTTGACCCACTTCCCACTCCTCTATATTGCGCTTGTGGGCACGGTGGGTCGCTAGGTCTTCATCAACCTCAATGGTAACGTTTTGAAAGCCACAGTCTTTAAGCAAGGTGCGGATAGACTCTTTACAGACTTCCATGTGGTTGACATGCTCTAGACAAACATGGACAATGGCGTTCTTTTCCAAACCATCCATGGTCCAAAGATTGAGCTGATTGATACTAGCAACATGGTCCAATTCAGCCAAATCCGTCTTTATCTTCTGGATGTTCACCCCTTCTGGTACAGCATCCAGGAAAATCTTGAGCGTGCTCCAAAAACGTGGAATGGCTTTTGATAGAATAAAGAAGGAAATGGCAAGGGACAGGAGCGGATCCAGGATATACCAGTCAGTAAATCGGAGAACAATGGCCATCAAGATGACGGCCAACCAACCCAAGGTGTCTTCCAAAAAGTGCAGGCTGAGAATGGATTCATTCTTGGTTTGCCCCTTGCGAATGACCAGACTCGCCAGCACATTGACACTGATAGCAATAATTCCCAACCAAAGAAGCCCTTCGTCATTGATGGGCTGTGGGTGGAAAAGCTTGCTTACATTTTCTAAAATCACCATACCAGACCCTGTCATCAGAATCACAGCGGTCACCATGGCACCTAAAAGGCTAAAACGCTTGTAGCCCAAGGTGTAATGGCTGTCTTCTTTCCGATTGGAAATGCTCTCTAGAAAAGCTGAGATGCCAATGGCGATTGCATCTCCAAAGTCATGGACCGAATCAGCGAGAACTGCACTAGAACCAAAAATTCCACCCGCAATAAATTCAACAATGGCAAAGCTTAGATTTAATAAAAAAGCCAACCAAACCGCATATTTTGTCTTCATTATATTTCTTCCTTTGTTATAATAGATTTATGAACATCATGTTCATTATCTATTATCCAATACTATCAACAGAAAGGATAGGGGCAAACCGTTCGCTGTGTACGTTACTGAACAGTTTGTTCATAGTGTCCATATGACTGCACAAGATCGTCGCATTACCAAGACTAGAAAAGCCATCTATCAAGCTTTCTTGCGCTTACTTAACCAAAAAGATTATGAGACCATCACCGTTCAGGAGATTATTGACTTGGCTGATGTAGGACGTTCGACCTTTTACAGCCATTATGAGAGCAAAGAGTTACTACTGGATGAGCTCTGCCAAAAACTCTTTCACCATTTGTTTGAGCGTGCTCAACACCTCTCTCCACAAGACTACCTAGCACATATCTTTCAACATTTTAAGAAAAATCAAGACCATGTAACCAGTCTCTTACTCTCCAAAAATGATTATTTTATCCGGCAACTGCGAAAAGAGCTAGAACATGATGTCTATCCAATGGTTGCCGAGGAGCTGATTCAATCGCACCCAACCATCCCTCACTCCTATCTCAAGCATCTGGTCGTCAGCCATTTCATTGAAACCCTCAGCTGGTGGTTGAAAAAAGGCAAGTCCTATAGCGAGCAAGAAGTAGTCCAGTTTTATTTGGAGATACTGAAAGTTGGTTCAAACTAGAAAGTAGTTTTTTTAATGACCCTCACTCAATTTTATTTTCTCTTTCCAGCCTTATTCATGCTTCACGAACTTGAGGAAATCATATGGATGCCATCCTTTGTCAAAAAACTATCAGCACAGTTTCCAGATATTCGATTCCTTTCTTATTACACTCCTTTTACTTTCAATGCCATTGTCTTGGAGCAGTTTCTGATCCTGCTTCTATCACTTTTTCTTAGCTATCAGTTTAGCAACTATACTATTTACGCAACCATTGTAATTGCTTATATCTACCATATTTTCGGACATCTGATTCAGACAATTGTCCTTCTAAAATATGTTCCTGGCTTGTTAACGGGCATTTTAACGAGCTTATTCTCCATCGCATTTCTAAAAAAAATTGAAATTTCAGTCAAACTCTATGGTTACTCTTTTTTGACTTTACTGGTTATCGTTTTAAATCTTGTAGTATCATTTATGATTCTTAATAAAATCAGTCATAAAAATAGCACTCAGACAATCATATCTTAGAAAGGAAACATCTATGTCACTTTATCCCATCTTTAGCATCATCACAGTCTTCTTAGCCCTTGTTTTTGCTCTTCTTCATTTATTAGTCAGCCTTTCCGAATTAAAAAAGGGCAAGAAGACCCTTGGAATTTACCTACTTTTTATAGGAAGTAGCCTTGCGACCTTCTCTCTCATCCTCTACTTCCTTTTGCCGATTGTTGCTTTATTCATTTGGCTGATCGGAGTTAGCTTGATTTGCTACGGAGCCTATTGGAATGGCAAGCACAAAGAAAACTTCCATCTAGCCCACCATGTCATTCGGATCGGAATTGCTCTGATTCTTACCACTTTATTAGCCCTTATCTAAGAAAAACTCAAGTTTTATCAATGAAAACTTGAGTTTTTTGGTAGTTACGAAATCAATAAGGAATTAAAAATCTTGCTTTTCTTTAAACAGTTTAATCTTTTCTAGGCAGTAATCCATTAATTTCTGTGCTTTTTCAAATGAATAGCCTTTTTCAGATACCGACTTGACTTTCTTTTCATCAAAATAGTAGCCAGTCAAGCCCCTGACTTCCTCTGACAAGGTGAGATAATAACCTGTTTCGATTCCCTGATCTAGATCTTTCGAAAGAGACTTCATCAAGCGTCTGAAGAGAGACTTTTTCGTCCTTTCATCACTAGAATTATTCCCTAAGTTGGTTGAAATCAAGCCAGGATGATAGGTATTAATGGTGATGTTTGAACCTCTTAAAAAGAAGTCTCTTGCTAGATAGCGTGTCATCCAAATGGTATAGAGTTTGGAATTATTATAGGCCAATCCTGGATTGTAGTTGTTCTCAAATCCAAAGTCCAAATCCTTGACCTTGGCAAAATGATGCATATAGGAAGAGGTAGTAATGACACGGCCGTCAGCCGATTTTTCTAACAAGGAGCTTAGCTCAGTTGTTAACATATAGGGAACGAGAACGGATAACATAAAAGTCAACTCGACATTTTCAGCACTTACTTTTCGTTCTTTTCCTGCATACAGGCCTGCATTGTTAAATAAGACATCGATCCTTTGAAAGTCTCGCTTGATTTCCTCCGCAAATCGATAAACATCATCTAATTTTGAAAAATCTGCCAAGTAGCTTGAAACTCTGCCTCTCAGGGAAACGGCCCGAACCTCTTGAAGCGCCAATTCAAGTTTTTGAGGATTGCGACCATGAAGGATAACCTGATGGCCTTCACTGGCCAGTTGCTTTGCCAAGTGCTTTCCAATGCCATCCGTAGCACCTGTTATTAGAATGGTTTTGACCATATTAGTCCTCCAAGAAAGCAATGAGTTCTTTTGAAAACGCCTCTGCATATTGGAAGATCGAACCGTGACCAGCATTTGGATAGATGATCAGCTTACTATCTTTTATTTTCTCATGCATATCATAAGAATTTTCCGTTGGAACCTGCATATCCTTGTCCCCATTGACAATTAAGGTTGGTTGGATGATAAATCTTAGGTCGTCTTGAGAATCTTTCCCCCAACGTTTAATAGCTTTGAGTTGAGTCAAGAAACCAGGCACACTCATGTCTTTGTCTGCAAATTCCTTGGTTCGCATTCCCATTCGTCCAAGAACTTTCAAGGCTTCGATTTTCCCTTGTTCATCATGGTTATAGAAGATATAGCGTTTAGGATCGATGCGCTCGAGTCCAGCTTTAAACATATAGTTAAATGTTTTCCCTGTGACCTTATCGACCTCTTTTCCACCTCGAGGTCCTGTTCCTGCCAAGATAAGACGGTTGACCAAATTAGGTTTGATTCGGATCATTTCTTGGGCAATCATACCTCCCATAGAAAGGCCTAGGAGATTGATTTTTTCGTAACCAAGGGCTTGAATAAAGGCAATTGTCTGCTCAGCCATTCCAGGAATCGTTGGAGCCACTTTTCCTTGACTAGCACCGACACCAGGAAGGTCGACCACAATCACATGGTGCTTTTCAGCAATCAAGTCCAAGAGTTTTGGATCCCAGTTGTCGAGGGTTGCTGCCAAATGGACCAGCATCAGAAGAGGTAGTTTTGATTTACCTTTGCTGAGTTCGCGATAGGCGATTTTGTTCCCGTCGACAGTGATATATTGATTTTTAATTGTAAGATATGACATTGTCTTTTCCTTTTATTTCTTAAAGCTGAGGACTGTTTTTCCACGTGAGCGACCATTAGCGACCTTGTCTAAGGCGCTATTCACTTCTTCAAATGGATAGACTGTATCGATAGATGGTTTGATTTCTAATTTGCTAAAGAGGTCAGCTACCTCTTGTAATTGAGCGCCACCATTGCTTTCTACAAAGATAAAATGGTAGTGAACGCCATATTTGTCAGCCATCTTATCAAATTTGCGACCGGCTAGTCCAAGTAGGATCTGTTTCCATTTTGGCAGGTTCATGCGTTTGGCAAAGTCACCATTTGGCATAGCACGGAGGGAAACAAGCTGACCACCTTTTTTCATGATAGACATTTGTTTTTCAGTCTCAGAGCCCCCAAGAGTATCAAGGACATAATCAACCTGGCTAACAGTTTTTGTATAATCCTCTGTTTTGTAATCGATAAAACGATCTGCTCCTAGCTTCAATACACGCTCAGCGCTATCTCCAGCCCCATTGGTAATGACCTTCAAACCTTTAGCTTTAGCAATCGGAATGGTCATACCGCCGACACCGCCTGTACCACCAGAGATAAAGATGGTTTTTCCAGCTTGAGCGCCCATGAGTTCTAGGGCTTGCATAATGGTCAAGGCAGTCAAAGGGACAGCAGCCGCTTCCTCATCTGAAAGATAGTCTGGAACCTTGGCTAGAGCCTGACTATCGACAGCTACGTATTCTGCAAAGGCGCCAATATGATCAAGTGGGAGACGCCCAAAGACACGGTCTCCAACTTTGAGATTTTTGACTTGTCTACCGTTCTCTTCAATGATACCGACCACTTCATTTCCCGCAGTTTGTGGGAGTTTGTAAGGGACAATCATCTTGACTTCTCCTCTGGAAATCATATTATCCAGAGGATTAACACCAGCTGCAGTGACTTTGACCAAAACTTCTTTGTCTGTAATACTTGGTGTAGCGACTTCTGTGATGTTTAGTGTGATATTCTTTTTGTTATAAGTAGTGTGTTGTGCGGCTTTCATTGTCTTCTCTTTTCTATTTTGGTTGTATTCAATATAGATACAAGTATAGTCTTTTTAAAACTGATCTGCATGCAAATCAGTTTCGTTTTTGTTTGGCATCTTTATAAAGATTGTTAATGACATCTTCTAAGGTTTGCTGGGCTAGTTCCTTCTCAAGTTGAGCTTCAGCGCTAGCAAATAGTGGTGAAACTGCTCCTTGGATATGTTTCCCTACTGGACAATCCGGATTGCTATTTTGATGAACGGGAAATAAGCTGATGTGGCTGACTTCTTGTGTGGCAAAATAAATTTCAAGTAAGGTGATGTCCTTTGGCGATTTACTAAGTTGATAGCCTGTTTTTCCTTGATGGGAAGTAATTAAGCCAGCGTTTTTCAATAAGGCGATTACCTTTCGAATGTAACTCGCATTGGTGCCAACGCTAGTTGCTAGTGCTTGAGAACTTAAGGTATCCTTGCTCTCACTAATCATGGTTAGGATATGTAGAGCAACTGAAAATTTTGTATCCATATAAACTCCTTTAGATAACTTGTATCCGATACAAGAACAAGTATAACACAAATAAAAAGAAAAGCAAGACTTTTGCTTCACTGTAAAAACACAAAAAAAGGACCCTACTGGATCCTCTTATTAAGGCTCTATAATTTCTGTAGTGGGTAAAACCACTG
>NZ_KV809624.1:0-508 GCF_001812625.1 Streptococcus sp. HMSC064H09 | reverse complement strand
TTGGTTGATCGCCTGGTTTTACCGTTTGATCTTTCGCAGTTGGATCGTTCTTATCTGCATCTGTGCGTGGATCTTTAACGATAACCTTAACTGGAACTTCGTCTTTAGAACCGTCTGGGTAAGTGACAACAACTGTTGCGTCTTTTTCGCCTTCTGTTGTTGTGTCAACAGGTGTCTTGTATTCGAACTTAGTACCTTCTGGAAGATCACCAACGTTGCCAATTGAATCCTTAGCATTTGGTTGATCACCTGGTTTAACCGTTTGATCTTTGGCTACAGGTGTATTCTTATCGGCATCTGTACGTGGATCTTTGACAATAACCTTAACTGGAACTTCGTCCTTAGAACCATCTGGGTATGTGACGATAACTGTAGCGTCTTTTTCGCCTTCTGTTGTTGTGTCAACTGGTGTCTTGTATTCGAACTTAGTGCCTTCTGGAAGGTCATCAACGTTGCCAATTGAATCCTTAGCGTTTGGTTGATCGCCTGGTTTTACCGTTTGATCTTT
>NZ_KV809623.1:0-376 GCF_001812625.1 Streptococcus sp. HMSC064H09 | reverse complement strand
AGAGGGTCAGCGGTTCGATCCCGTTAACTCCCATAGGTCCCGTGGTGTAGCGGTTATCACGTCGCCCTGTCACGGCGAAGATCGCGGGTTCGATTCCCGTCGGGACCGTTCAAGTAGAAATATTTGAGACTCGTTAGCTCAGTTGGTAGAGCAATTGACTTTTAATCAATGGGTCACTGGTTCGAGCCCAGTACGGGTCATATATGCGGGTGTGGCGGAATTGGCAGACGCACCAGATTTAGGATCTGGCGCTTAACGGCGTGGGGGTTCAAGTCCCTTCACCCGCATTAGAAAAGTTAGCCGGCTTAGCTCAGTTGGTAGAGCATCTGATTTGTAATCAGAGGGTCGCGTGTTCAAGTCATGTAGCCGGCATAAA
>NZ_KV809622.1:93155-116771 GCF_001812625.1 Streptococcus sp. HMSC064H09 | reverse complement strand
TTTCTTTGGGTTGTCGAGTCTTTCCTTTACGACGCAGGACGCTTAAATCCAGATCAATCAAACCGGCGTAGAGCCAGTTATAGATGGTTTTAAAAGCTACCATTGGCTTTTGTTCAAGCTGATAGCGGCCACAAATCTGTTCAGGCGACCAAGAGGATTTTAAACCGTCCTCAATTTCCTTTTTCAACTCTGGTGTCAAACAAGACTTCCGACCTTTTTGTTTAGCCCTGTGGTCGTACTGTTCCTGTGCTAAGGCTGCGGAATAGCCATTTTGGCATCGTCTTAACTCTCTTGAGATGGTGGATCTATGTACGCCAAGTTTGTTGGCAATTTGGCAAGGTTTCAAACCTAATTCCAAATAGGCTTCTATCTTTATTCGCTCGGTTATGGTAAGATGGGAGTAGCTCATAGTGTTTCCTCGGGTTCTGTTTGTGTGGTTACTTACAGTTTACACCAATGAAAGGCTATGAGTTTTTTTGTTGCACTATATTTTACAATTTATCATAAGTAAAACAAGCTTTCCATGGAGGAGAGTTTGTTTTTTGTGTGTAATATTTTACATAAATTTAGTTATGTTTATGTATGATCATAAAATACTTTTAGCATAATTAAATTTATGTAAACCAAGAAATAACCACTCCAAATAGGAATGGTTAGACTAGGGTAATTATAAATTATCTAGAGCATTTTTTTGCTCATCATTGACGATATGAGTATAAAGATCAGTGACCTGAGTGGAAGCATGGCCAAGTTGGTGGCTAACTAAAACTTGAGACTTGGTAGCATCATAAAGACGTGTTGCCAGAGTGTGTCGTAGTTTATGGGGAGTCACACGTATCTTGAAATCCTGAGAATATTTGGCAACCATTTTTTCGATACTTGAAGCATCAATACGGTTTGGAACCCCTCGATATTCCGTTAAAAATAGGGCAAGGTCTTGCTTTTCAGCCTTATAGCGTTTATCACGGATACTAAGATAATTTTCAAGATAAGGTTTTGCAAAACTTGCTACATTAACTGAGTCTCGTTTGCCACCTTTTCGAGTAACATCAATGACCATCATTTTCAGATTGATATCTTTAAGGTCCAGGTTAACAGCCTCAGAAAGTCGAACCCCTGAAGCCAGTAGCAAGGCTATTATCGCTAAATCACGTTCTTTATTCTTGTAAAACGAAGATTTTGCGCGATTTGAGAGCTTAACTTCGTATTCATTTTCGACATAATCAAGAAATTCCCTGGTTTCATCGCCTAGAAAAAGTTTCTGCTTGATATTCTCAGCACGCGCAGCCAAGGTTTCTTTCTTTTTCTTAGTCGAAACTTTTTTCATGACGTTACGATAGAAATATGGCTCACCGTCAGGACCCTCGACCTCCTCAGTTAAATACTTATAGAGACTAGATAGAGCTGAAAGCGTACGGTTAATGGTTGTTTGAGAAACTCCCTGTTTCTTGGAATAGGTATTTAAGGACGGACGTTCACGTAGATAGAGCACAAATGACTCCATGTCTTTTTTAGTTAGATTTTGCAAGGTTTTGATGTCAATTGAGGCAATATCATGAGCATCTGAAATACCTGAGTCAATCAACCAGTCAAAAAAACGTTTATATTCCTTAAGGTATTCGTATAAGGTCGTAAAAGAATATGGAACCGATAGTTTAGACTGATAATACTCTAGAACAAACCAGGGCATTAGAGATTTGTATTCTTCAATTTTTTCGAGTAAGAGTTCACGTTTCATTTGTTTTTTCTCCCAAATTACTTAATAGAAGTATATCACACCCTTATCTTTCTTTCAAGAAAATTACAGTTTTTCGGAAAGATGTTATAGGATGTTTTCTCTTAGAGGCTTTATAGGTTTACTATCTGAATATATAAAATACCACACTAGGTCAATCAGATACTAACTTCCAGAACCAATGCGAAAATATCTATATCGTTATTTCACTTTGAAAGATTTTTCCCAAGAAAAAACAACCTGGAGTTTTCCAGATTGTTCAAACAATGATTAAGCTACGATAGCTTTTGCAACCTCCTCGGTTGTCATACGTGAGAAATAATGTGTTGTGTCAATAGTTTTAAGTTTTGCCAAGACATCTTCGTACTCGTAAGGTACACCAACCAACAAGTCTTCAATATCTGATACATCTCCGATACCAAAGAAATCTCCGTAAATCTTAACAGATTTAATGATTGAATTTTCAACGTTGGCATAGGTTGAGATTTTACCAGCTGGGTAACGAACATTACGTTCTACTGTGTATTCTGGTGACTGTCCGTAAGTCCAATCCCATGTATTGAATTGTTTCTCATAAGAGTCTTGAATCTTAGCCAATTCGCTTTCAGAAAGGACGTATTCTGTCATTTCTGGGTAGAATTCTTTCATTTTTTCCAAGATTTTATCTGAGAATTCATTTACAGTGATTTTTTCTGGCAATTCGTCGACGATGTTGGTCACACGAGCACGTACAGATTTAACGCCTTTTGATTCGATTTTGTCTTTGCTGACTTTAAGGGCTTGACCAAGAACCGACATATCAACGTCAAAAAGCAAGCAACCATGGTGCATCATACGACCTTTATAGTAAGCTTGAGCATTTCCACAGAACTTTTTACCATCGATTTCAAGATCATTACGACCAGTAAATTCAGCCTTAACTCCCAAATCAGCAAGTGTAGCGATTACAGGTTGAGAGAAAGTCTTAAAGTCAAAAGCACCTTCATCTGCCTTATTAGAGATGATGGTATAGTTCAGGTTATTCAAATCGTGATAAACAGCGCCACCACCAGACAAACGGCGAACAACCTTGATACCATGAGCATCTGTATATTCTTTGTTAATCTCTTGAATGGTATTTTGGTGTTTACCAACAATGATAGCTGGACGGTTAATCCAAAGAATGAACAATTCTTCTTCATTCACCAATTCACGAAAAGCATAGGCTTCCAAAGCAATATTATAGGCAGGATCGTTTGATGTATTTACGATATATTTCATTAGCTCTCCTCTTGTAATGTGATACTTATATTATAAAGGAAAACAGTGACAAAGTACACGAAGACGCCTTAGGTATAAGGATTTTCATGATATAATAGTATAAAATATGTGGGGAGTTTTGACATGATACAAAATCCTAGTAAATTGAGTCTCTTTTTCTCAAGGCTAACTAATAAAATAAATAAAAAGTTCAAAATAGCCTTAGCTCTGATTCTTTTTGTAACCCTTGGAATTTTTCTCTATAATGCCTACCAAAGAGCTTACAAGCCTTATCTCTATGATAAGGAGAATTACTATTACAAGGCTTATCATTACAGTGTCAAGAAGATAATACCTCAAAGAAAAGTTGTCAAAGATATTGAGATTGAGGTTCTACACTTCGGAAAAGACGATTTTCCAGATGATTTGTCTGCCTATAAGGTCGGCCATTATATTGATAAAGGAATTGATCCCCGAAGACTTTTCTTACATATTACTTTTACAGATAATACCAATATGACTTTACCATTTGGACAGGTGACCTCTACTGAAAACTATTATGAAGAATATCAAAACTATTTCGATCATAAAGTATTTGAAGTCGGTCCAGGCTTTGATAAAGAATGGTTTTCTAATGCTGAGAACTACAGACAAATAATTCAGCGTTTCCCTGGATTACATGATAAAACAATGGATGCCGACTTCGAATTATATCTAAGAGATTTTCTTTTTTTGATAGTTCCTGGGGATACCCTATATCAAACTGGAGCTGTCAAAGATGGTGTTAGAGAGTACCAGTTTCAGTTGAAAAATCCTAAATCAGGAAAAATGCAAAGTTATATTATCTATGGAAATGAAGGTGACATTCCGATATGGGATTGGCAGACTCCCTTCGTTACCTTTGAAAAGAATTATGCTAACAAAGAAAGAATTCAAGACTTCTTCGATGACTACGATATTAGAGAGTATGGGGATTACTGGGATGGAATGTACAATATAACGTTTCCTCACTTAAATAGCTTTAGGGGTGACAAATACAACTTTTACAAGATGGCCTTTTACTCAGATGAATTTACAAATTTTCCACTAAGCCTTGATTTAACAGGTAAGAGCGAGAATTTTAAAATTACCATAACAGATTCATACCTACAAGAAGAATCCAGAACTGCAAAAGATCAAATCCATTATCTAAAATACTCAACATCTAAAACTTATGATGCATCAAATAAAGAAGCATATATTAATGATATATTGAATCATTATCATAACTGACAGAATTAAATTTATGTAAACACAGCTAACCATCTAAATTAGCTGTGTTTTTTTCATGAAAAAAACAAGACCATTTCTGATCTTGTTTCCTTCTATGCAACTAGATTTTTATTTTGTGTGCCAGATGTCTTTGTCATACTGTTCGATTGTACGGTCAGATGAGAAGAACCCTGCTTCAGCGATGTTGTAAACAACTTTTTTGTTCCATGCATCTTGATCTTCGTAAGCTGCGTATACTTCTTCTTTCTTGTCGATGTATTCAGCCAAGTCAATCAATGTCATGAACCAGTCTTTAGAGATAAGTTCTTTTTGGAGACGTTCCAAGCGTTCTTTATCTCCAACTTTAACGAGGTCTTCACTTACGATAAAGTCAACAGCTGCTTTGATATTAGCATCTTTTTTGTAGTAATCACGTGATACATAACCTTCTTTTTCGTAAAGGTCGATGATTGTATCAGAGTCTTTACCGAACGTGAAGATGTTTTCTGGTCCTACCAATTCAGCAATCTCAACGTTGGCACCGTCCATTGTACCAAGAGTGAGGGCACCGTTAAGCATGAATTTCATGTTACCTGTACCTGAAGCTTCTTTAGAAGCCAATGAGATTTGCTCTGAGATATCAGTTGCTGGGATAAGGTGTTCAGCAACTGTTACGTTGTAGTTTTCAACCAAGTGAACGTTGAGGTATTTGCTTACTTCTGGATCATTGTTGATGAGTTCAGAAAGTGACAAGATCAAGTGGATGATGTCTTGCGCAATAACGTAAGCAGGAGCTGCTTTACCACCAAAGATGATAGTAATTTTACGTTTTGGAAGGTTTCCTTTTTTGATTTCCAAGTATTTGTGGATGACATACAAAGCGTTCATTTGTTGACGTTTGTATTCGTGGAAACGTTTGATTTGAGTATCAATAATTGAGTTTTCATCAAGATCGATACCTTTGTTAGCTTTAAGATAACGTTTAAGAGACAATTTGTTATCATATTTGATTTCAGCCAAACGTTTGTGAACTGCTGGATCATCTGCAAAGGCAGCCAATTTTTCCAATTGAGTTGCGTCAGTAAGGTAACCATCGCCAATCAATTCTTTGATGTAATCAGCAAGTTCTTGGTTTGAGAATTCCAACCAACGACGGAATGTAATACCGTTTGTTTTGTTGTTGAAGCGTTCTGGGTAAAGGTCGTAGAATGGTTTCAACTCAGAAGATTTAAGGATTTCTGTGTGAAGTGCTGCTACACCGTTAACGCTTGTAGAGAAGTGGATATCCATGTGTGCCATGTGAACACGGTTGTCTTTGTCAATGATTTGAACACGTGGATCTTCGAATTTTTCACGAATGATAGCATCCAATTTCTTGATGATAACAACAAGGTGTGGAACAACTTCTTCAAGGTAGTCAAGAGGCCATTTTTCAAGGGCTTCAGCCAAGATAGTGTGGTTTGTGTAACCAACCATTTTGCTTACGATTGCTACTGCTTCATCAAATTCAAATCCATGTTTTTCTGTCAAAAGACGGATCAATTCTGGAATTACCATTGATGGGTGAGTATCATTGATTTGTACGTAAGCGTAATCTGGAAGATCATGAAGGTTAGATCCACGTTCGATAGCTTCGTCAATCAAAAGTTGAGCAGCATTTGATACCATGAAGTATTGTTGGTAGATACGCAAGAGCTCACCTTTACGAGTTGAGTCATCTGGGTAAAGGAAAAGTGTCAAGTTCTTTTGGATTTCGTCTTGATCAAAAGTGATTCCTTTATCAATCAAACCGTAGTCCACACCATTGATATCAAAGAGGTTAAGGTAGTTCTTAGTTTCTTTCTTATAACCCAAGATATCCAAACGGTCCAAACGAGATTTCAAAGTAAAGTTTTTGAATGGAACATCGTAAGAGATATCAGTTGGTACCAACCATGATTGATCTTCAATCCAGTAGTTTGGTTCTGCATCTTGTTTGTTATCTTTGAAGACTTGTTTGAAGAGACCACAGTGGTAGTTAAGACCAACACCTTCACCGTTGATGCCAAGTGTTGACATAGAATCGATGAAACATGAAGCCAAACGTCCCAAACCACCGTTACCAAGAGATGGTTCTGGTTCAACGTCTTCAATTTCGCTGATTGATTTACCAGCAGCATCCAATTCAGCCTTAACATCTTTGTAGATACCCAAGTTGATCAAGTTGTTAGACAAAAGTTTACCGATCAAGAATTCAGCTGAGATATAGTAAACTTTACGTTTGCTATCGTTTTTAGGTTTTGGAGCAGCTGCTTCTTTTACGAATTCCAACAAAAGATAGTAGATTTCTTCGTTTGAAAGGTCCTTAAGATTTTTGTTTTTTGCTTCAACATATTGTGTAAATGTAGCCATTTTAGTTATTACCTCGATTATATCTTTCTGTAATGTCTGTCAAAAATTCTTTCTTGTCGACAGTAATTTCACCTGGAAGCATACGCCATTTCCAGTTTTGACCAACTGTGTTAGGGAAGTTTGTACGGCTATTTTCAGGTTTATCAAGGATATCCTGCATAGTCGCAATAGCTGTGTTGCTTACAGTAGCAAAGAGGGTGCGAAGAAGAGCACGTGTGATTGGTTCACCTTGACGACGGTTGATGTATGCATCAGTATAATCACGTTGCTCTTGCGTCAAGTTGTCGTACCAACCGTTGATTACTTCGTTATCATGTGTACCTGTGTAGGCAACTGAATGTTGTGTGTATACGTGTGGAATGTCAATGCTATTTCCAGTAGTATCGTAGAATCCAAATTGAACAATCTTCATTCCAGGGTAACCACAGTCTGCAAGAAGTTTACGTGTCTTATCATCAATGTTACCAAGGTCTTCGGCAATGATTTTAAGATCACCCAATTCTTCTTTAACCACTTTGAAAAGGTCATAACCAGGTCCAGGAACCCATTCACCATTTTCAGCAGTTTCATCTCCTCCAGGAATTTCCCAGAAGTCAGAGAACCCTTTGAAGTGGTCAATACGCAAGTAATCATAAAGTTTAAATGATTCTTGAATACGGAATACCCACCAAGCATAATTTTCTGCTTTGTGTTTATCCCAAGCATAGATTGGGTTACCCCAAAGTTGACCAGTTGCTGAGAAGTTATCAGGTGGAACTCCTGCAATGTAACGCGGTTTACATTCAGCGTCTAGTTTGAAGAGATGTGGTTGAGTCCAAACTTCAACACTATCAGCTGAAATGTAGATTGGCATGTCACCGATGATTTGAATACCATTTTTGTTAGCATAAGCTTTTAGTTCTGCCCATTGGCTAAAGAAGAGGTATTGTACTACTTGGTGATATGTGATAACATCAGCAAGTTCTTTGCGAAGTTTCTCAAGAGTTGCTTCATCGCGTTTAACTGCTTTTTTATCATCCCATTCTTGAAGGGCTTTATTATCAAAGTGTTCTTTGATAGCCATGAATTCAGCATAATCAACTAACCAGTTAGCATTTTTAGTTTTAAAAGCTTCGAATTTTTTAGCTTCTTTTTTATCTGCCAAGATAGCTTTTACTGCTTTTTCAAGGATTGGACGACGTGCTTCATAAACTTTAGCATAGTCGATAAACTCTGGATCTGATCCAAAGTCAGCGTCTTTAACATCAGCTTTAGTTAGAAACTTGTCACGAATAAGGAAATCCAAATCGATGAAGTGTGTGTTCCCCGCTACCGCAGAGAATGATTGATAAGGTGAGTCCCCATAACTTGTTGTAGTAAGTGGCAAGATCTGCCAGTATGTTTGTTTTGTTTCTTTCAAGAAATCAACAAAGTCATAGGCTGCTTGACCGAAAGATCCGATCCCGTAGTCACCTGGAAGTGATGTGATGTGCATCAATACACCGCTTGCTCGTTTGTTCATAAAGTTTACCTCAAATTATTTTTTACACTTATGATTATAATGCAAACGTTTGCACAAGTCAAGAATTTTTAGCAAAAAAATAGAAATTTTTTTATTTTTTCTTGAATAATTGTTCGCAAAACAAACGCTTACAATTTGAGAGAGTGTTTTTAAGCCGAGGCTTCTAGTGAATTCCGGAAAATAGTCATCTTACATAAAATAAAAAAGTAGCCGGCTAATTTACTAACCAACTACTTAGATTCTCCTTAAGATATTATGAATGCGTTAAGACGCTTTCTCTTTCTATAAGTTTAAATGGAATGATGACTTTCTGTGACTTGTTCTTAGTTGACTTAAGGAGTCCCATAAGACTTTGTACACTTTCTTTAGCAAGTTCTTGGATATTAATATCAAAAGTGGTCAAGAACGGATGCATGATTTCTGCAAAAGTAGAATTATTGAAGGAAATGATAGCATAATCTTCAGGTACTCTAATCCCTTGATTGTTTAGCCATTGAATGAGACGAAGGGCGATAAGGTCATCCTTGACAATCAAAGCTGTCGGAGAAAATCTATCTAATTCCTTCTTTAGCATATCGATTGTTTTAGATGAAAATACAAGTTCAGGTAAGATTTCTAATTCTAGTTCATCTGCTGCTTCTTTATAACCTCGATAACGTTCCTGTCCTACTTGACCAAAAAGGTCATCCGTAATAAAACCTATTTTTTTATGACCATGAGATGATAAATACGTCACTGCTTCCTTACCTAAGGCCTTATTGTCATTATCGATGTAGGTAACCTTATCTTTTGTATCACCTGCAGCTCCAATGACGACAAAAGGAACTTTTTCTTTTAGGAGATAGGATCTAACAGGATCATTCTTCTCAGAGTAGAGAATAATGAAACCATCAGCTCGTTTTTGGCGATGCATGAGTTCGACTTGTTTAACCAATTCATCCAAACTAGCACCTGTGGCAATACTGACAACCTGAGAATTGCGACTTGCTTCTTCATTGATAGCCGTTAGAATTTCCATATAGAAGGGTTGACTGATATTTTCTCTATTCGCCAAAGGAGGAAGAATCACACCTAAACTATGAGTTAAGCCAGTTGCCAACATCTGAGCTGCAAGATTGGGGACATAACCTAATTCATCCATAGCCGCCCGCACCTTGTTTTTTGTTTCTTCAGAAATGGCTGGATTATCTTTTAAGGTCCTACTAACCGTTGAAGGACTTACTCCTGCTTTTTGGGCAACATCCTTAATTGTAGCCATTATTTTCCTCTCATTCTCATAAATATTTATAGTCGTAAAATACAAGAACAATTATAACCGAAACAATTTAGTTTTGCAATCGTTTGCACAAAGTTAAAAATTTTTTTATAAAATACTTGACAGATTGTGGAAACGGTTGCATAATGTTTATCGTAAACTAAATTTCTGGAGGAAATAGAAATGAAAAAATGGCAAAAGGTATTACTTGGTAGTGCTGGATTACTTGTGGCTGGATCGCTCTTGGTAGCTTGTGGCTCAAACTCAAGCAAGAGCTCAAGCTCAGATAGCAAGACTTTGAAACTTTGGGTACCAACTGGTGCTAAGAAATCTTACTCAGATACAGTAGCACAGTTTGAAAAGAAATCTGGTTACAAAGTTGATATGGTTGAAATGGAAGATCCAAATGCTCAAGAAAACTTGACTAAGGACGCTTCTACTGCTGCAGATGTCTTCTCACTTCCACATGACCAACTCGGTAAATTGGTAGACGCTGGAGCTATCCAAGAAATCCCAGAGCAATACTCAAAAGAAATTGCTGAGCAAGATACTGAACAAGCTGCTGTAGGTGCTCAATACAAAGGTAAAACTTACGCCTTCCCATACGGTATCGAAACTCAAGTTACATACTACAACAAATCTAAACTTAATGAAGAAGATGTGAAATCATATGAAACAATCACTTCTAAAGCTAAATTTGGTAGCAACTTGAAAGAAGTTAATGCTTATGTAACTGGTCCTCTCTTCCTTTCAGTTGGTGACACACTCTTTGGCTCTAACGGTGAAGACGTTAAAGGCACTAACTGGGGCAATGAAGCTGGTGTGAACGTTCTTAAATTCATCGCAGCTCAAAAAGACAACAAAGGATTTGTTAATGTTGATTCAGCTAACATGATGGCTAAATTCGAAGATGGTTCTGTTGATGCTTTCCAATCAGGACCATGGGACTACGCTGCAGCTGCTAAAGCTGTCGGTAAAGACAATCTTGGTATTGCTGTTTACCCAACAGTTAATATCGGTGGTCAAGACGTTCAACAAAAAGCCTTCATGGGTGTAAAACTTTACGCAGTTAACCAAACACCATCTAAAGGTAACGCTGAACGTATTGCTGCTTCTTACCAATTGGCACAAGCTTTGACAAGCAAAGACAGTCAAAATAACCAATTCACTAATGAAGACCGTCACATCATCCCAGCCAACAAAGAAGTTCAAGCTTCTGAAGCTGTTCAAAAGGATGCACTTGCACAAGCTGTAATTACTATGGGTTCATCTGAGCAGTACACAACTGTTATGCCTAAACTTAGTCAAATGTCAGTCTTCTGGACTGAAAGTGCTGCTCTTATGAGTGACGCTTATAACGGTAAAATCAAGGAAGACCAATTCCTTACTAAATTACAACAATTTGATAAAGATTTGGCAGCGGCTAAATAAGAATCCTAACAATGACAAGGTAAAGAGGTGGGTCAAGTTCCTATCCTCTTTATCTTTTATTGTAGACAAAATAGAAACCATCACTAATCACACATTTATCTGAGGAGATATCTATGTCACAAACAATCTACGACACAACTCCTATGCGCCAAGTCTTCAAAGAAGGTACATGGGATGTCAAATTATCCTTTCTGGTAATGGGATTAGCAAACTTGGTTAACAAACAGTTTACCAAGGGATTGCTTTTCCTCCTTTCTGAGATTGCCTTCTTAGTAGCATTCGTTATCCAAATTGTCCCAGCTCTTCAAGGAATGATTACTTTGGGAACTCAAGAACAAGGTGAGGCCGTTAAAGAAGTTAATGGCGTTAAACTTACAGTTCAGGTTGCTGGAGATAATTCAATGCTTATGTTGATTTTTGGACTTGCCTCATTAATCTTCTGTGCAGTCTTCGCTTATATTTACTGGTGTAATCTTAAGAGTGCTCGTCATCTCATGGCTCTCAAACAGTCTGGACGTAAAGTTCCTAACTTTATCGAAGACTTCAAGACCTTGGCTGATGGCCGTTTCCACATGGGTCTTATGACTGTCCCACTGATTGGAGTTTTGCTCTTCACAATCTTGCCTCTGATCTACATGATCTGTTTGGCCTTTACTAACTTTGACCACAATCACCCAGCACCTAAATCACTCTTTGACTGGGTTGGTTTCTCAAGTTTTGGTGAAGTTTTACAAGGTCGAATGGCTGGTACTTTCTTCCCACTTTTGACTTGGACCTTGATTTGGGCCGTTGCTGCAACAGCAACTACTTTCTTCTTCGGTATTGTCCTTGCCCTCTTGCTCAACACTAAGGGCCTTAAATTCAAGAAAGTATGGCGTACACTCTTTGTTATCACTATCGCCGTTCCTCAGTTTGTATCACTTCTTTTGATGCGTAACTTCCTTAATGACCATGGACCTTTGAATGGTTTACTTCAAACCTTGCATATCACTAATGGACCTATTCCGTTCTTGACTGATCCTCTCTGGGCGAAGTTCTCTATTATCTTTGTTAATATGTGGATTGGTATTCCATTCACAATGTTGGTCGCAACTGGTATCATCATGAACTTGCCAACTGAGCAGATTGAAGCAGCTGAAATTGATGGAGCAAGCAAGTTCCAAATCTTCAAGAGCATCACTTTCCCACAAATTCTCTTGATTATGGCGCCATCATTGATTCAACAATTCATCGGTAATATCAATAACTTCAACGTTATCTACTTCCTTACTGGTGGTGGACCTAAAAATTCTGAATACTATCAAGCGGGTTCAACTGACCTCTTGGTAACTTGGCTCTACAAACTGACTGTTAGCGCTAAAGACTATAACTTGGCATCTGTTATCGGTATCTTGATTTTCGCCATCTCTGCAACATTCAGTCTCTTGGCCTACACAAGATCATCTTCATTCAAGGAAGGGGCTGCTAAATAATGAAACGTAAGAAAAATCTTTACCTAACTGGTACTTATATTCTATTGACAGTTCTAGCTGTTATCTGGTTGATTCCTATTATCTGGATCTTCCTTACAAGTTTCCGTGGTGAAGGAGCCAATGCGGTGCCTTACTTCTTCCCTAAGTCTTACACATTTAATAACTACATCAAACTGTTTACCAGCGATGCTTATCCATTTGGAAAATGGTTCATCAATACCTTCATCGTTGCCACATGTACATGTATCCTCTCAACTTTGATTACCGTTGGGATGGCCTACTCACTTAGTCGTATTAAATTCAAACACAGAAATGGCTTCTTGAAATTGGCACTTGTACTTAACATGTTCCCTGGTTTCATGTCTATGATTGCGGTCTACTATATTTTGAAGGCCCTCAATTTGACACAAACCTTGACATCTTTGATTTTGGTTTATTCTGCTGGGGCAGCACTTGGTTTCTACATTGCGAAAGGTTTCTTTGATACCATTCCTTACTCATTGGATGAATCAGCAATGATTGATGGGGCAACTCGTCTTCAAATCTTTACCAAGATTACCTTGCCACTTTCTAAACCAATCATCGTCTACACTGCCCTCATGGCCTTCATGGGACCTTGGGTAGACTTCATCTTTGCATCTGTTATCCTCGGTGACGTTAAAGATAAATATACCGTTGCCCTTGGACTCTTCCAAATGCTTAACCAAGACGCTATCAATGAATGGTTCCTTCCATTTACCGCAGGTGCTATTATCATCGCCATCCCAATCACCCTTCTCTTTATCTTCATGCAAAAATACTATGTTGAAGGTGTAACCGGCGGATCAGTTAAATAATAAAGGATAAATGATATGACAACTCTTAAACTGGATAAAATTTACAAAAAATACCCAAATGCAACTCACTACTCTGTTGAAGATTTCAGTATCGACATCAAAGACAAGGAATTCATCGTTTTCGTAGGTCCTTCAGGATGTGGTAAATCAACAACTCTCCGTATGGTTGCTGGTCTTGAAGAAATCACTGAAGGTAAACTCTATATTGATGGTGAAGTGGTTAATGACAAATCACCAAAAGACCGTGACATTGCCATGGTATTCCAAAACTACGCACTTTACCCACACATGACTGTTTATGAAAATATGGCCTTTGGTCTTAAACTTCGTAAATATAAAAAAGACGATATCGACAAACGTGTGCGTGAAGCTGCTGCTAGCCTTGGGTTGACTGAGTTCTTAGATCGTAAGCCGGCAGACCTTTCTGGTGGTCAACGTCAGCGTGTAGCTATGGGACGTGCCATCGTTCGTGATGCTAAAGTCTTCCTCATGGATGAACCTCTCTCAAACTTGGATGCTAAACTTCGTGTCACTATGCGTGCTGAAATTGCTAAAATTACTCGTAATATTGGCGCAACAACCATCTATGTTACTCACGACCAAACAGAAGCCATGACTCTTGCTGACCGTATCGTTATCATGAGTTCTACTAAAAACCCTGATGGTTCTGGTACTATCGGTCGTATCGAACAAATTGGTACACCTCAGGAACTTTACAATGAACCAGCCAACAAATTTGTTGCTGGATTTATCGGAAGTCCTGCTATGAACTTCTTTAATGTTAAGGTTGATGGCAATCGTATCACTAACTCTGAAGGCTTGGATATTGCAATTTCTGAAGGTCAAGCTAAAATCTTGAAAGAAACAGGTTATCAAGGCAAAGAAGTTATCTTTGGTATACGTCCTGAAGATGTTTCAAGCCGTCCAATCGTTCAAGAAGTATATCCAGATGCCAATGTAGATGCTGAAGTCGTCGTTTCAGAGCTTCTTGGTGCAGAAACAATGCTTTACCTAAAACTTGGAGAAACTGAATTTGCTGCCCGTGTCGATGCGCGTGACTTCCACAATCCAGGTGAAAAAGTAAACCTTACTTTCAGCGTTGCAAAAGGTCATTTCTTCGACGCTGAGACAGAAAAACGTATCAGTTTGTAAAATAAAAAAATCAGCCTTCTTGAGCTGATTTTTTGTATGGCATAATTAAACTACCTTCTAACTTTTACTTCCTGACACTCACTAAACAACTCTCTCAATCTATGATATAATATCCCTTGGCACCTCGACACCGCCTACGAAGGGAGGTGAGTTTGCCTATGATGGATTTACTATTCAAAACTATCATCGGACCTATTGTGGTCGGTGTTATCCTTCGTCTGATCGACAAGTGGTTAAACAAGGATAGATAGTGCTAAAAAAGACCCCGAGCTTATGTGGAAGTTAGCTTGGGGTCTTTTCTTGCCTATGATATAGACTTACTATTCAATACAGGTGTATTATGTCATAAAAGCTTAGAATTGTCAAGAAAATAGAGTATCTAGGAACTAGTCTTTCTTCCCAGTCTCTTGATCCTTTTTATCTTCATCAGTCTTATTTACAGCTGCTTTAAATTCGGCTAGCATTTTACCGATGGATTGCCCGAGTTCTGGCAAGCGTTTAGGACCAAATATGAGGAGGGCTCCTAGGACAATAATGATAAGTCCTGGTGCTCCAATATCACGTAGAATTCCCATGAGATTTCCTTTCTATTTATCTTTATATTTTCTTTGTTTACGTTTATAAATGAACTTACTTAGAGTTACGCTAACTTCATAAAGCAAGATTAAGGGTGCCGTCATGGCCAGGTCACTGATAAAGTCAGCTGGTGTTAGAATGACCGCCAAAACCAAGAGAATAAAGTAAGCGTAGCGTCTATAGTGTGTCAGAAAAACTGGTGTTATTATGCCGATAGATGTCAAAAAACTCACAACTACGGGAAGTTCAAAGAGAACAGCCAAAGGCACTGTCGTATGCAGTAAGAAACTAAGGTAGTTCTGTGCTGTAATTTGTGTATCAAAGAGCCCTTCGCCTAGTTTTAAAAGCACTTCTAAGATAGCTGGACTCACAAAATAATAACCAAAAGCCAAGCCCAATACAAAACAGACAAAAGTTGCTGGGATATAAGCAAAGATAGCACGCACTTCATTGTCCCTTAAACCTGGTTTCACAAACTGCCAAGTCTGGTAAGTGGTAAAAGGCAGCGTCACCGTAAAAGCCATAAGACTTGCTAGGTTAATGTAAATCCAAAGAATATCGTTAGGCCCTAGAACTAATAAAGGCTTGTCAAATCCTCTGGTTAGATAAGCATAGAGTTGCCCAGCAAACAACAGAGTAATACAAAAAACTAGGAAAAAGCATAACACTACTGCAATGAAACGTCTCCGAAATTCCACCAGATGCTCAACAATAGTCATCTCATCTTTATTTCTTGCCATGCTGTTTCACCGTCACAAAGGCAATAATAGCAATAAAGATAAGTTGTGGAATCAAGACTTCCCAGCTTGGATAGATACCAGCCCAATCAATTGTTGGGAAACCACTAATCAAATGATTAGACATCATATTAGTTAACTGAAGGGCATGAAGACTGACACCGAGCATCTTGAAGGCCAAGGCATAAATCAACCAAGTCAAAATAAAGAAAATGCGGTGCGGTTTAATATAGTGACCCGCTTTAGTCATAGCCACAGCAATGATAACAAGAACTGCAATGGCTGAAGCAATACCAATCAAGAAATTAGCTGTCGTGATACGTGGGACAATACCGACATAGAAAAGAATAGTCTCGGCACCTTCACGGAAGACAGCCAAGAAACTGAGTGCAAACATGGACACAAAGCTTCCAGTAGCCGTCACCGTCTTCATCTGGCGATCCATAAAGTCATTCCACTGTTTGACTGAAGACTTGCTATGGAGCCAAATTCCAATCAGAATCATCATCGCAACTGCAAAGATACCAACGCCACCTTCAATAATTTCACGGTTAGCCCCCGAGGTCACAGCTGGAAAGACAACTTGTAAGATAACAGCTATAACTGCGCTGGCAAGAACACCAGCAATAGCTCCGCTATAAACCCATTTGAGTCCCTTACGCATCTTGGCTGCCTTAAGAGTTGTCACAAGGGCCATAACAATGAGGAGGGCTTCAACACCTTCACGTAAGAGAATCAACATGGCATCAAAGGCATTATAAGAAGCACTTGTATCAATAGCAGATAGGTCTGTGATCAAGGCTTGTAGTTTGTCCTGATAAGCTTTTTCTTTTCCCTTAACCATGATAACAGGTGTTTCACTTTCCACACGCGTATAAAGGCTTGGATTAGTTGTGCTTACATCGCCTTCAATGGTTGGCCAGATAGTGATGAACTTCTTCATAGTTGCCGCAGCCGTTTTTTCATCACCTGCTTGGAATTGAGCTAGAGCCTTTTCCAAGAGCTTAATACCATCTTTTAGGGTTAAACTTGAGCTTGTGCTATCAAGAGGGACACCCTTGATAAAGTCATCAATCCCGCCCTTGAGATCATCATAAGATGACTGGATGCTGGTGAAATCAGTAGGCTCCGTCTCAATGCTACTTCGCAAAAGTGAAATGGCCGTCTCAATCTTGCCGTAGTAGGCAGTACTGTGGTCACGGACAACAGCTTCATTTCTCGTCCAAGCATTATTTAATTCACTGTAAGTTTTGCGTGTTGCAGCCAGGTCTTTGGCCGTAATGGCATCCTGTAAGTTTTTGAAATAAGGCTCTAGGCGTGTTTCAAGTTTTTGCTTTTCGGCATCTAAATCAACAGGATTTTGCTCTTTCTCAAATTTAAGAAGGGCTGACGAAATGGAGGTTAGGGCCTCTTCTGTCACGTCACCTTTAATATCAAGAGCCTTGCTAACTTTTTTACCAGCCTTGGAATCGTGATTTTCTTTTGTTTCGAAATCAGTCTTAATCTCAGCAACCAATTCCTTAGCTTTTGTTTGATCTTTATTTTGAACAGCTGTTGTGGCATCTGTAATTTTGATATAGAGGTCACTGTATGATTCAGCAGCTACTGGATAGGTCCAGAATAAGGCTAAAAGCCCAAGTAAAACGAGGAGCTTATTCAAAGAGTGCTTGACCAAGATAGCCTCCTTTCTCCACGCCAGCAAAGCAAGCGAAGAGCCCACTTCCGATATGGGTGATGTACTCGTTCATCTTGTCTACAGCACCAAGATTAGTCTGAATTTTAACAAAACGGTCTGGATCCTTCTGGTAGGCAATGAAAATCAAACCTGAATCAAACTGGCCAGTTCTCTCATCAATGCCATCTGAATAGGAATATGAACGACGTAAGATAGGAAGGTCTACTTCTTTAGCCAAACGCACATGCGAATCTACAGGAAGTTTAGATAAATCTACTTCATCAAACTCATCTTTCTTTCCAAAAGGTGCGCCTGATTCCTTGTAACGACCAAAGGTGTTTTCCTGTTCCTGCAAGTTGGTACGATCCCAAGTTTCAAGGTGCATCTGTACCAGACGAAGAGCCATATAAGAACCACCCTTCATCCAATCTTTACTATCAGCCCAGACAACCTTGTCGAATTCCTTTTCCGTCGTAACATTAGCAGTACCATCCTTGAAGCCAAAGAGATTTCGAGGCGTTTCCTTGCGGTCTCCAATTGCAGCAAAACCTGATTTGCTCCACTTCATGGTAATTTTATTACGACCTTTACGAATCAGATTGCGGACAGCGTGGAAAGCTACTTGTTCATCGTCCGCACAGGCTTGAATCACGATATCACCACCCGTATACTTGTCCTGCAACTGCTCCTTAGGAAATGGAGGCAAATCACGGAAGAGCTTAGGACGTTTGGATTCTAAACCAAGTTTTTTAAGAAAATCAGCCGAAACTCCAAAAGTCAGACTCAGGCGATAGGGATTGAGTCCCACCGTTTCGCCTGTATCCGTAGGAGGCAAGAGGGCATTAGAACCATCCTTTTTTACTAGCTCACCTTCTACTAATTTACTACTATAATCTGTCCAGTCTTTAAAAAGCTGGATGACTTCTTTTTTATCGGTTGTATGAAGATCTAGCACCACCAAGTAGCAAGCCTTCTGCATAGGAGTCGTAATCCCAGCCTGGTGCTTGCCAAAGAAGCTAATATCTTCATCACCATCATAAGCCTTTTTACTTGAACTATCCTGATTAGCGAAAAAAGCAGATGCACCAGAAAGACCAAGCGCAAGCCCAGCCCCTCCAATACCTGCTTTTTTAAGAAATTCACGACGGTCCATTTTTTGATCTAAAAATTTTTCGTCAGTCATTTTTCTTATTTCCCATCTAGGATAACACCCATTTGTGATAATGGTTCACCAAGTTTAGTCACAGCTTCGGCCAATTCCTTAGTATCTGCCTCACTCAAATCTGTATAAGACTTATAGTTTTTCTCATCAGTCATGTGTTTGTCCAAAAGACCATTCACATTCTTGAATTCAGTTTCCAGAGTCTTAACAAGTTTAGCATCTTTCTTTTGGATCAACGGCTTGAAAAGTTCAAAGATTTTTTCCGCTCCCTCAATATTGGCACGGAAGTCGTAAAGATCAGTGTGTGAGAAGACCTCTTCTTCACCTGTAATCTTTTGAGTTGCTACCTCGTTCAGAAGGTCAACAGCACCTGTCAACATGATATCTGGGGTAACTTTAACAGTTGCAATTTTAGCTTTGAGTTCCTTAATATCGTTAACCAACTGATCTACATAGGCAGCTGTACCCTCTGTCGTGTTGTCTTGCCACATGATACGTTCGATACGGTGGAACCCTGACCAACCGTCTTCTGATTTATTTTCGTCCATGTAATCAACCAAACGGTAGTCGATTTTCACGTCAGACTCACCAAAGCTTTCTGCAATCGGCTCTGAACGCTCGTAAGCCATACGAATCAATGGGTATTGTTTCTTGGCTTCTTCAAGATTTCCTGACTTGAGGGTTTCACTGAATCCTTCAGTATCTTTCAAAAGCTGATCAATTTCGCCTTCTACGAAAGTCTTGTAATCACTTGTGGCCTGCTTCAATTGCTTTTGCTCACTGGCTGTGAGTTTTGAGCTAGTTGAACTTGAATGACTTGAATTACCAGATTTGGCACAAGCCGTCAATAAAAGTCCTGATGCCAAAAGAACAACACCAAGTTTGCTAAGTTTTTTCATGAATGTCTCCTATTTTCAAGATAGTGTTCGACATTTGTCGTTATATATGTGAATCGTCGTTTTATCATTAATAAAAAACGAACGATGATAAGTCAATAATGATCTCTCGTATGTAAGAGAACAATATCTAAACTAACAGAAGAAACCAGCACTGTCAACGGTTTTAGGCTATTTAAGAACTATTCTAAAGAGCAGATAAGAATGATTCTAAATAAAAGAAAAACAACAGGAAATAACCTGTTGCTACTTATTATTTTGTACGACGTTTTCGAAGGAATCCTAGACTAAGAATACTTAGCAGACCTGCTACAAAGAGTCCACGATTTGTCTTTTCACCAGTGGATGGCAGTTGTTTATCAGTCTGATGACTAGCTTCAGTCTTAGCCTGACCATTATCACGATTAACAAGTTCAGCATCTCCAACAAGGTCCTCTTTACCTGAAGCCTTGACATTTGTTTTAGTTGCCTCAGTATTTTTACCACCAAATGACCCGGTCTTTTCAGAAGGCTGATCTACTGCCTCAGTTGGTGTTTTAGCATTAGTCAAACGAATAATAGTCGCTGTTAGTGGATCCAAGGTCAAGATGTGATTGTTGATTGCAACACCTGATAACTCACTAATTCCGGATAAATTGACTTGACTGCCATCTGCCAAAACCAGATAGGATAGGCTATTTGTAATCTTGCTCAAATCAAACTGACGAGCCTTGCTATCAGCATTGACATAGACAAGGTAACGGTCTCCATTCGAAGCAATAGTTTGGTATCCCAATACCAAATCTTCTTGAGCGACATTGTCCTGACCAGGAACTGTCAATAGCGTTAGACGTGCATCTACATCTGCTTTTGATTTGAAATTGAAGGCATCTGTCGACTTACGTAAGGCGATCAACCCTTTGGTAAAGGCGCGAGTTTTCGTATTTTCTGGGAATGCCTGACTATCAGTTGCTTTAGTCCAATCAAAATGATTGACGGCATCACTAGAATCATAAGAATCATGGATAAAGTAAGGATAGTCAAATGGATTGCCCTTTTCATCCACTAAGAGATGTGACTTATTCGGCACCTTGTCCTCAGACACAGGATAACGGTAGGCAGGATCACGGAACTGTTTGGTGCGGCCGTATTCCTGACCAGAGTGAATAAATGGTGTTCCCTGAGCAGTCAATACCATGAGGTTTCCTAGACGCAAGCGACGATGAATTTCAGCATTATTCTCAGGCTTGCTTGGATCCTTCTTGATTGATTGGGCAATAATATCAAAAAGGGTCAAATTATCGTGAGCAGCAATATATTGAATCACATCACCTGGAGAATCAGCTTCGAAGTTAGTTGGTTGTGCCTTGATATTGTCAAAGACCTTATTAATATCACGTTTGCCACCTGTGATAAAGGCAGGTGTCCCCTCGTTTGGATAACCTGATTTGAGGGTGTTTCGAATATCGTCTGAAAATACAGCTACGGTATCTGTGTCTTTCATCCAAGACTGATCGGCAGGCTGAACAGGGCTATTTTCATCGCCAGTATAAGTCACCCAGCCCTCACCAAGCATAATGAGGTTTGGATTAAGGGCACGTGCAGCATGATAAGCTTGCTCGATACTTTCAGCATCATGGTCACCCATCATATCAAAACGGAAACCATCCACCTTGTATTCCTTAGTAAGATAAGCAATCGAATCAACCAAGATACGACGACTCATATAGTGAGTCGTGCCTAGACGCCCCCCTCCAAAACTCGAACGAGGAGTGCCATCAGCATCCATAAAGTGATAATAATTTGGCTCAAGGTCTTCAAAAATAGCTGTCTTAGCTGTATGATTATAGACCACATCCAAGATAACGCCCATACCGTGGGCATGAATAGCAGCAACTAAATTCTTGAATTCTTCGATACGTTTAGCTGGTTCACTTGGGTTTTCAGAATACATACCCGTCAAAGAGAAATAGTTTTGTGGATCATAGCCCCAGTTGTAGTTACTATCACTTGATGCATAGGCATCCAAACGCTTCCCATTTTGCATTTCATTGACAAAATAGTAGCTTAATACTGGTAAAAGCTGAATATGGGTAACACCGAGATCTTTAAGATAATCCAAACGCTCTGCAAAGGCTGCGAAAGTCCCAAACTGGTGTTTCAATTCAGCTGAGATAGCCTTATCAGAGGTGAAATCTCGGACATGAGCCTCATAAATGATGGCATCTTCTCGAGATTTAAAGTTTGGAATCTTAGCGTAGTCAAGATCTTTTGGTCCATAATTAGCAGGATCTACAAAGGCAGCCTTGGCAATCTTGTGTTCAGGTCCCTTGCTGGTATCGTCACTATTCCAAGCAGCCAAAGACTTAGCATAAGGATCCAAAACGATTACAGACTGATCACCACGTTTAATGCGATATTGATAGAAATAACCTGTTAAGTTTTCCAAACCAAGATCAGTCGCAAGCAAGTCAGCTTGCCAAGTCCCTCGAAGTCCTTTGCTTAGAGCATGTTCAGCAAGAACCATGTCTTGATTATTCTTATCATAGACAATGATATCTACTTGATCTGCACTTGGTGACCAAAGTGTCACATGTGCCTTAGTACCATTCTCTTGAAGACGGGCACCCAATTCACCATCGTAACTGTAGAGCGCATCCTTCAATTGCCAACTCTCAGACGTTTTAAAACTATCATTGCCCAAAGTGACCTTGTAAGGCAGATTTTCCGCAGCAAAATCACCTGTTAATGTAGCTTTTTTGAGTTTAGTATCCAAGTTAAGCTGTTTAAGAGTTGCACTGTTACCATCCTTGTCTGTCACCTTGAGGTCTTTGAGAATATCTTCAGATGAAACATCTTCTAAATTGGTGAAGCTAAGTTCGATTTGGCTTGGACTAAGCTGCTGAGCTCCAGTCAAACGCACATCCTTGACAAAGTAAGGGTTGGTGTAGACTGTCGTATCAGTATCTCGTACGAAAAGCTGACGAGTTTTTTTCAAGTCACTAAATTTATAATCATTTGGTTGAATTTTCACATCATCTCCTGTTTTGCTCTCATCTAAGAGTAAAAATCCGATAGATTTAGCAGCCTCGGTTAGCGGAATGTCTAAATAAGCACCATACTTACCATTTGGTTGGAAATTGACACCATCAGGCCAATTACTTGGGGCATCCTTTACATCTCCCCAATACCATACAGACTTATTACTATAGTCGCCATCCGTACGGAAATAATTGATACGAACGTGGTCTTGAGGGATGGGCTGATAGCTGTAAACTTGAAAATCCTTGTCAATCCAGGCCTCATTCATTTGAGGACTTAGAATTTCAACAGTTTTATCTCCTGAAAGGTTCGTTCCAGCAGCATTATTAATAAGGAAGCTAAGTTTTTTAGGTGTTGAAGACAACTTCACATCCAGGTAAACACCATAATCATCCTGTTTCGCTTCTGTAAATGAGGTTGCCCCTGTTGGCCAAGCACCTTTCTGAGATGATGGCGTCTCCACATCATCCCAAGTCCAAAGCCCAAGTGATGCCTTATCCTGACTTGGCAACTCTTGGAAATGCAAGCGAATAGTCCCCTCAGCAATAGGTTCCTCAGATGCATTAGTGAGAGCTTGACTATTATTAGTACTTACTGTTTTTGGCGTGTTTTCGCTAGTTTCAGTTAGGTTGGTAGGCTCAGTACGGCTAGTATTTTCTGCTGGAAGAGAAACTGGCTCATTTTCCTTGGACACTGTGGTATTCTCAGCTGTTAGAGGAGCTGTTGGCGTTTCAGTTACTAGACTACTGGTGGTAAGACTAGAATCAGCTGATTCTACCTGTGTACTTGAGGCAGGTGTTGACACTACTTCTTCTGCCTTGACTCCATGAGTAGCAGCAAAGCTCAAAAAAACAGCTCCAATGGTTACAGAAGCCAACCCTAACTTGTACTTGCGAAGGCTATAACGAAGAACTTTTTCATCATTAGCTTGAGTATTTCTTTTCATACTAACTCCTTTTGTTAACGTTTTCATGTTTTTTAATATACCATTTAGATTAGATTTATGCAAGCGTTTTCGCTCCTTTAAAATAAAAAAAGAGAGAACTATAAAATTCTCTCAATCTATTAGTTATAAACAGAATAATAACGCTTAATCCCTGCCACAATTGCGTTAGCTAAAGTCTCTTGATATGCAGAGGTATTCAAGCGGGCTGCTTCTTGAGGATTTGACAAGAAGCCAAGTTCAAGGAGAACTGCTGGCGCTGTCGTTTCACGCAAGACTGCAAAGGTTTGACGTTTCACGCCCTGATTCTGAGCGCCAGTCGCATTAATAAGGCTGGACTGGA